>CAILJH010000097.1 GCA_903834475.1 uncultured Prolixibacteraceae bacterium
ATAGCCCAGGGCTTCGAAGTGAACTCAGTCGAACGGCAGCGCCCTGGGTTTATGGGCAAGCAGAGACATCGTCCGCCCTGCCCGAAACAGGCGGGGCGATAACATTTAAAAAGTGAAATTCATGTTTCGGACGAAAATGATGGTCTCATATTCCCCGAAAATGAGGTTCTGCAATTCCGCCCGAAGGGAATTATTTGCTTTGTTCATCGAATTCCCCCCGCCTGCGGCAGGCAGGGCGGACGGTTTTTCCCCCTGCATCCCTTTCCCAGGCTTCGACGTGAGCTCAGCCGAACGGCGACGTTTTGGTTCGTTCCTCCCGAAACTATGCCCTGGGCTGAATTATTCCGGCCTTTCCGGCCGGGACTTGTGTATAAAGAGTAGCAACGATAAGTGAGGCTGCATGTCTGCCTCCGGTCGTGGGGTGGTTGCATTGATTAAACACGACAACGAATTGTTCTCATTACTTATTTGAAAAAGAAAAGAGAAACAAAATTTCTTCAATCCTTTTCCCCTATTTCTAAAGACTATTGACTTTTTCCTGTACACTGCGAATGACTGCTTTTTCAAATCCTTCTCAATCGCATAAATTCCTTCAGTTCTTCCTTTCGCTCTTTAGGCAAATTGTGCCAGCGAATTCCCTGAACGGCACCTTCCAGTGCTTGCAACAAGCTCAGGCAGGCAGTTTCGTCGATGGTTTGCAACCGAATGAAGGCTTGTTCGGTTCCAATTTCTCTAAGTTCTTCCGGTGTGGTTATTCCAACCTGACAAAGCTTTTCGGTAACAACTTTGCCGATGTTGGGCATTTCGGTTAGTTTGATTTGTTGATCCATCAATTTGGATTTTTGGTTTTCAGCACGAAGTTAATCAATTCCGAAATTGCCTTCAAATTATTCTTCAAGCCGAATAAATTCAGTTGTATTCTCTAATTTTTGTTAATGTGATCATTTAATAAGCCATTCCGCTTTTCTGTCGTTTGGATTTTTGGTTTATTTATCCTCAATTCCTAAATCGGCATACTTTTATGGGTAAATCGTGTATTCTCTTCTGCAAATGTGGCGCGGGCATAATCACTCCGGACAAACAGGAACAAATCGGTCTGATGCTGGATAATCTCGAAACGGACCTTTTTCAGTTGGATGATTTCTGTGGAATTGTGCTGAATCGCAAGGATTTTATCCAGGCGATCAACCAAAAATACGAACGAGTGATAATGATTGCCTGTTATCCGAGGGCAATACATAACTTACTCGTGCAGAATAATCTTGAACTTTCAGGACTGGAAGTTTTGAATTTCAGGGAGCTTTCTGTTTCTGAAATTGAATCGAAACTTCGGAATGAGTTTTCTATTAATGACGGAAAAGCAATCGAAACCCTGGTCGAAAGTGGACTGGATGTTCCGGCATGGTATCCGGTAATTGATGAATCTTTATGCACAGAATGTGGAAAGTGTTTTAAATTCTGTTTGTTTGGTGTTTATACGTTTGGCGGAAAAAAATTGAAAGTGGTGAATCCGCTGTCATGCAAAAACAATTGCCCGGCCTGTGGGCGAAATTGCCCGACTTCAGCCATTATTTTCCCACGCTTAAAAGAAAGTGGTGTTTTGGCAGGTGCTGAACCTGGAACCGAGCCGGCATTTCAACGATTGTCAACCGATGCCAATTTGATTTCAACACTAAACCAGCGTTCGGCTTTGCGCAGGAATATTTTCAGGGCAGGATTAATCGAGCAGGCAGAGTCGGAACGACAGAAAGCGCTGGACGAATTAAAATCAGCCCCTCCCGGCCTCCCCAAAGGGGAGGAGAAAAGATAATTAGGAGACATAATCCCTGACAGGGTTTAAAACCCTGTCAGGGATAAAAGCAAATTGATATGGGACTTTTAAGAAATATACTGATCCGAAGCGATAAAAAATGCCTGTACAAGTTCGTTGTGAACATGGGCATCAAAGGCTCGATATCGTTTGCGCGGTTTCAGAAACGGCAAAAGAAAGGTGAGTTTTTCCCGGCATTTAATTTCATTTCGGTCACCGACGATTGCAACCTGAATTGTCAGGGTTGCTGGGTGATGGGAAAGGAGAAAAACAGCCGTTTGAAACCCGAGCAAGTTGACCGGATCATTTATGATACTAAAAAGATGGGCTCCTATTTCTTTGGAATTCTGGGAGGAGAACCATTGCTTTACAAACCGCTTCCGGAGATATTTAAAAAGCATTCGGATTGCTATTTTCAGTTGTTTACCAACGGAACATTGATTACTCCTGAGGTGGCCGAAACTTTGCGGGATTGCGCCAATGTGACTCCGCTGATCAGTTTCGAAGGCGATGAAGTGGTGGCTGATATTCGTCGTGGCGGAAAGAATGTGTTTCAATCGGCCAATGCGGCCATCGATAATTGTATCAGTGCCGGTTTGATTACCGGTGTGGCCATCAGTGTTTGCAAGTCGAACCTGAAAATGGCCATGTCACCAGAATTTATCCAGTCGCTGATCGACAAAGGAGTTGCCTATTTGTGGTATTACATTTACCGGCCGGTTGGAGAGCGCCCAAATTATGAACTGGCGCTCAGTTCGGATGAAATCAGGCAGCTTCGCCAGCACATGGTTGATGCCCGAATGGAATACAGTATTGCCATAATAGATACCTATTGGGATGCTGACGGAAACGGCATGTGTCCGGCTGCTGAAGGTCTGAGTCACCACATCAATGCGTCCGGGTTTGTTGAACCATGTCCGGTCATTCAGTTTGCTGCCGATCATGTCGATGAAAAGCCATTGGATCGATTGTATGCAGAATACGGATTTCTGAGCGATTTCAGGACTCAGATTCAACAAAAGACCAAAGGCTGTGTGGTGATGGAAGATCCGAAGTGGCTGGCCGATTTTGTGCAAAAGCATGAAGCAAAAAATACTTCCGGACGAAAAGGAGAACTCGATCGTTTGCGTTTTGCACCTGAAACCACAAGCCACGGTTCATGCGAAGTGATTCCGGAGAAAAGCCGGATATACCGTTTTGCCAAACGAAGGGCTTTCTTCGGGCTGGGAGCATATGGGTGATCGAATAGCCCCCTTCCCGTTCCCCAATGAGGGGGAATGCTTTGGGTATCGATTTGAAAAGTTTTATTTGCCTTGAAAGGGCAGCATATCAATAGCCCGGGGCAAAGCCCCGGGTTGGAAAAGGCTCTGGTATTGCCGTCCGCAGACAAACAAGATCAGAGTACATAGCTATTTTCGGACGGAATGTGATGAGCTTTTAACAATGAGATTACATTTCTCTTTTTAGTTTCAAGTATGGTAATGAAGGTAAAAGAAAAGATACTGCAGGTTCCGGAAGAGGCGTTAACGCGCAACCGCTTGAGGAAAGCTGCCCGCGAACTGGTTGCCGAACGGGGAATCTTACCTCCCGGCAATTTTTTGTTGATCAGTCAGCTTGCCGATGAGGTGATCCGGCGAACCAGCACCGACAGCCGCTTTACAGAATTTGCCATGGTTGTATGCGGAAACGAGATTTGGCGGCCCGTCGTGGCTGCCACGCCATATAACCGAAGGCTTCTTCTGCTGCCACAATGTCTGAAGGACAAAAGCAACTGCAATGCAGTAATTGATCAGCTTGGGTTGATCTGTGCCGGTTGCCAAAGCTGTCAGATTGATTCGATTCTGCAAAAGGCCGAGTCGCTGGGTTATGCTACTTTGGTGGCTGAAGGAACAACTGTAGCCGTTAGTTTGGTTCAGGATGGATCGATTGACGCGGTAATTGGTGTCTCATGCATGTCGGTGCTTCAGAAATCGTTTGAGCCTGTTTCAAGGGCAGCAGTTCCGGTAATCGGTATTCCACTTCTGTTCGAAGGTTGTGCCGAAACGGACGTGGATAACCGATGGTTGAACGATGAACTAATCGCTTTTCAGGAGAATGATCGGTTTCGTACCGTGTCGGTTTCAGCCTTGAAAGAAAAAGTGAAACAATTTTTCACTGAAGATACTCTCGCAGAAGCTTTTGGTTCGGTCGATAGCCAGACTTGTCAGTTGGCCATTCAGTCGATGCTCAACGGAGGTCAGCGGATGCGCCCATTGTTAACCGCATTGGCATATTCAGCCTACTCCGGAAATTTTTCAGATGAACTGATGGTATCCCTTTCCATTATTGTGGAATGTTTTCATAAAGCATCGCTCATTCACGATGATGTGGAGGACAACGACGATTTCAGGTATGATACCGAAACCATTCATAAACTCAACGGAACTGCTGTTGCAATAAATACGGGTGATTTTCTGCTTGGAAAAGGATACGAATTATTGGGTAAACTTCCTCTTGAGCCGATTAAGTTGGCCGCCTGTTATCAACTGGTTGCCAGTGGACACGTGGCTTTGTCGCTTGGGCAAGGGGCAGATTTGCTGGCCAGTTCGCATCATCAAATACCTTCACTTGATCAGCAAATTGAGATATTTGAGCAAAAAACAGGCTCTGCTATTCGTGTAGCTTTATTACTTGGAGCGGTTGCTGCCAATGTTCCCGAATGTGATTTGGCGATACTCAAACTGTTTTCGGATTTCTTTGGAATAGCCTATCAAATTAAGGATGATCTGGATGAATTCCGGGAAGCCAACGAGCATACTCAACCAGCAGATTATCCTTTGTTGCTTTCGCTGTTAGCCAAAAATCCGGGTGAATCTTCACCGTTAAATCTTCAGTCTGTTTATTCTGAAAATGACCTGATTGGAATTTCAAAATTGATTCGGGAAAAGGAAATCGTTCAAAAAGCAGAGCAACTCCTTCAGGAATATACAAACAAAGCATATCGCGAACTTGATAAACTTGAAAACCTCAAAATGAAATTGAGTTTGTACACCGTTTTGGGCAAAATATTTTGATTCCATACCTTGAATAAATCAAACTACCATACCCCATTTTACAAGCAAATGATTGCAATACAGAGTAAGGCATTTGACATGCTTGACGAACAGGGGAGGGAAGAAGTTCATCAATTTTTGGTTAGTCAGCAGAATCCGGATGGAGGTTTTCAGGATCGGGGCGGACGGTCGGATTTGTATTATTCGCTGTTTGGCGGACTGATTCTTATGGCTTGTGAGTCAGAGGAAAAAAGAAAAGGAAAAGGGAAAAGGAAAATTGAAACAACGCTCCCTGAGCTTGTCGAAGGGGCAATCCTGAAATTGAAACAATTTATCGTCGGACAATCAAATTCTGAAGTGCCAGGATTCATTGAAAAATGCTGTTTAGTTTTACTTCAAAAGGAATTAAAAACCGGACGAACTTCGCGTATAAAAGTTTTCTTTTCGCTTGGAAAATCATTTTGGAAAGAACGGCATTCAATCAATTTGTCGTACCGAAGTTTTGTTCTGTTCCTAACATTGGATGCCGTTTTGCCCTTTTCACAATTCCTGAAAACAGGAGCTAAAAATTTATTGAAGCGAACAAATGTTGATGAGCAATCTCCTTGTTCTGAAGTAGCCGCAAAGGTTTTTCTTCAAAAAATGACAAATCAGTGTGGCTCCCGAGAGCAGGATTTGTTGAAGTCTTTTGTATGTAAAACGGGGGGATTTAAAGCCTTTGCTCATCTCAAAAGTGCCGACATGCTATCAACTGCAGTTGCTTTGTTTGCATTAAATTATGCTGGCTGCGATTTGCGGCTGCTAAAACCCGCTGGACTTGACTTCATTCAATCCAATTTTTCTGACGGCGCTTTTCTTTCAGGAGATGGTGATCTGACTGCTGATGTGGAATACACGTTTTATGGTTTGCTGGCGTTGGGGGTCTTGGCGGATTGATGCCATGATTGGAGTTCATCCTTTTTCGATATTAATTCATATATTTGAAACATGAATTGGAAAGCTTATATAGAAACGAATGATCAGATTTTGGTAGGTAAACCAATTATTAAAGGAACACGTCTTTCCGTTGAACACATTATCGGACTGCTCGCTTCAGGCTGGACGGAACAGCAAATTCTTGAAAACTATCCCCGTCTTTCTAAAGAAAGTTTACAGGCAGTTTTCGGATATATACAGGACTTTTTGAAGGATGGTTTATTTTATAATGAACCTTTAAAGTCAGCTTAATGAAATTGCTCGCCAACGAGAATTTTCCAAAATCGAGTGTAAAAATATTAAAGGATTCAGGATACGACATCGTATCGGTAGGAGACGAGTTTGCCGGAATTCTGGATAGTGAAGTTATTGATTTTGCTAATCAGGAACATCGAATAATTCTGACTTTTGATAGGGATTACGGCGAGTTAATATTTAAAAAAGGATTCAGACCTGCTTCTGGAGTAATATATCTGCGCTGGGAGTTCTTTCTGCCTGAAGACCCCGGGAAATACCTGATAGAATTGTTCAATTCGAAGAACATCTTGTATGAAAATACATTAACTGTAATTAGCGAGGACAACATACGTCAGCGAAAATACAAGTGATTATTAAAAGATTTTGTTCTTTCAGGCTATGAATAATTCTGACACAAAAATCCAATCTCAATTATCTGAACTCAGTACTCTTTTGCTTCAAAAGCGCAATTCTGCTGGATACTGGGATGGAAGGCTTTCCTCGAGTGCTTTGGGTGTGGCCGTTGCCATTACTGCTTTGCATTTTTACGATGCACGGGCAAACGCTGCCGAAATATCTTCAGGTTTGAATTGGATGGAAACCAATATTAATCCTGATAGCGGGTTTGGCGATTCACCCGAAAGTATCAGCAATGTGAGCACCAGTTTGCTTTGCTATTCGGCCATTAAAGTTTGCAGTAAAGACGATCAGGGCGGTTTGCTGCTCCTGAAAACCGGAGATTATCTGAGATCACAACAAATTGATGTAAATTCTCCGGAACTCGTTCCGGCGATACTCGATTTTTATAAAACAGACCGGACTTTCTCGGTTCCCATTCTTACCATGTGTGCTTTGTGTGAAGTGCCAGGACATGAAGCATTTGATTCCATTCCGCAGTTGCCCTTTGAGCTATCCTTGTTGCCCCGTTCGTTTTACAGCATGTTAAACCTGAGTGTGGTCAGTTATGCTATTCCTGCATTGGTTGCAGTGGGTATTGCTATTTTCAGGTTTAAGAAACGAAAAAATCCGTTGATGAGGTTAATTCGCGAATCTTCTGTAAGGAAGTCGCTGGAATTACTCCGGAAAATTCAACCGGAAAGCGGCGGTTATCTGGAAGCTGTTCCACTGACAGCTTTTGTTTGCTTGTGCCTGATTGAATCGGGATACCGCGATTTGGAGGTGGTTCGGGACGGAATTAAATTTCTGAAACACACGCAGCGCTCTGACGGCAGCTGGCCGATTGATATTGATCTCTCGACCTGGGTTACCACGCTTGCTGTAAAATCCCTTCGAAACAATGTGGACCAAATTCTTGATTCGGATGGAAAGCAACAATTAACCAATCATTTACTGGCGATTCAGAATAAACAAATTCATCCGTTTAACGGAACACCACCAGGTGGCTGGGGTTGGACTTCGCATTCAGGCTCAGTTCCTGATGGTGACGATACTCCCGGAACAATTCTGGCTTTGATTGCATTGAATGGTGATAGTTCGGAACTTATCCGGAATCCGGTTTTTGCTGGTATTAAATGGTTAATGCAATTGCAAAATAATGATGGTGGATTCCCGACTTTTTCACGTGGCTGGGGCAAATTGCCGTTTGACCAGAGTTGTGCCGATTTAACCGGACATGCCATTCTTGCAATGGCCAAAACAGATCATCTTTTTGGCGATTCATTGACAAGAACCGGGCGTTCAGGAATTAAAAAGTCATTTGTAAAAGCTTTGATTTATCTTGAGAAGCAACAACATGCCGCCGGTTACTGGTTGGCACTTTGGTTTGGAAATCAGCATACAGCTGATCATACCAATCCGGTATATGGAACAGCCCGGACAACTGCCTATCTGAGTGAAACGCTGGAAACAAATTTTGGATGCGAATATCAGGTTATCCTGAAACTGATGATTGATCGGGGCTGCAAGTTTCTTGCATCGGTTCAGAATCAGGATGGAAGCTGGGGAGGTGCAAAAGATATTCAGGGAAGCATTGAGGAAACGGCGCTTGCCATAACTGCCTTGGTTCGGAATGGATTTCAGGAGGAATGTACTGCCGGACTGAACTGGCTGGCTGAAAAAACAAAATCCGACGGATTAGTTGAATCACCCATCGGATTATATTTTGCATCGCTTTGGTACAGCGAAGAATTGTATCCATTAACGGCCTATTTGGAATGTCTTTCTGTGATTAACGATTGTTGATAAACGATTGCAGATTGAAGAAGTACCACATCTTAAATCGTTGATCGTTATTCGTTAATCTTTATTTCACTACCACAGCCGGACTTACTTTGATTTCCATCAGGTAACCTTTGCAAATTCCTTTGATTGTGACCGGTTTTCCGGTTTCGAGTGACTGAATTGCGGGTTGATTGGCTGCACACCAGACACTGTCGAGCTGGCAGCTAACTCCCTGCATATCGTCTTCAAGAATGAGCAGATCAGTTCCGTTCTTAAGTTTTGATTTGGTGACCAGTTTGCCGCTGATTTCAAGGACTTTTTCGCTGTATTTGGTTGTAGCAGTATTCTCCCCCTTTTGAAATTCATCCATAAGCTTTGTGGCTTCCACTTTAAACTCGACTTCCAGTTTATTGATGTCAGCATGTGGCTTGAAAAACATTTTCAGCCCAATTGCGGCTCCAATAAAACCCAAAGCCAGAATTGTGAAGATAATATATTTGATTTTCATTATTCCAAATTTTGTATGATATATGAACTCATTTATTATTCCAATTACACAGATGGAGGCTGAGTTTATCGAAGCCTATTGACCAAATGGCAGATAATCAGTTTTTACCGTAATTTCCATTTCCTTGCCGATTTTCTCCCGAACTACCGAAGGAATGACAATTCCGAAATCTTCAGGAGTAACTTTGAATTTGGATGTTCCAACCAGTTTTCCATCAACCAGCCCCAAAGTACCCGGAACGGTAATCGTTTTATCGACTCCGTGAACATTTAAAACGCCGGTAATTTTAATATTGGCAACCGGTCCTTTCAGCATTTCCTTATTGAATCCTTCGATTGTGCCTTTGAATTTTGTCTTTGGAAACTTTGAGCTTTCCATGTAATTCTCGTTGAAATGCTCTTCCATCAGAGCTCGTTTGAAATGGAAAGTAGTCATAATAGCCTGAAAGATAATTTCTCCTTTTTCAGCATCGAGAATGGTTACAACCTCATTGCTTTCGCCGAGGATATCTTCCATAGGCGTAGATGAGTAAAATGATATAAAGGCATTTTTTGCGATAAATTTACCTTGCCCGAAAACACCAACAGATGATATCAGCAATACCAGAATGAATAATTTTTTTAGCATATCGTATATTTTTTATACTATAACGCAAAAACCCTTGAAATGTTGAATCCAAGATGAATTCCTCCATCCAGCCAATTGTCGGTGGTTTGAGGAATGAAAGTTCCTTCGCGCATTCCCTGCGAGTTGGTAAGCATAATCTGGAAAACATGACCGCCTGTTTCAAGATCGATGCCAATCGATGCTGAATTATAGTATCTGGTATCCAGATATTTGGCATTTGGATTTACAGTATAATAATACTCAGCATTTATGGAAAGGCGTTTTGTTAATTTGTAACGTGCTCCTGCTCCCATAGCAATTATGTCGTTTTGGTCGAGTTCTGTTGGTACGAAATTGCGGTGAATATAAGTTGGTGTTAATTGAAAAGAAAATTTATTATTGAATTTCCGGGCAACCAACAGTTGACTCACGTAGGTAAGCCGTGACGAAAAATAATTGATTCGCGGTGTAGTTGTAGTTGGTGTTAATTGAATTGGAGTTGTTGGAAAATGCTCAGAAACAGCTTCAACTGAAGTTAAAAAACTCAACGAAACAGGCATCTCTTTTGCACCAGTGGACTGTCTCAACAGCTTGAATTTGGCAAAACTATCGTAAATTTTGTGGTTACTTCCACGACCTAAACCTACCATCAACCAATCTGTCACACCATATTCCAAACTAAAATGGATATTGGAGTGATCGAGTCCCCACAAACCATATCCCCCTTCATTCAAGGTTCCAAAACGATGTGAAATACGGAAGTCAAGCTGTTTTTTCTTCATCTGCTGAACCGAATGTCCATTAATTATTCGGCTCGCCTTAAATGTTGCTGTCGCATAATTGATTGTAGGTTTTGTTTGTGCATTGAGCAATGCATCCAAATCCTGACTGAATAAATTTCCGGATATAAGAATTAAGCTTAGACCCAGAAACAGGCCAAATATTTTTTTCATATTTTAATTTCTAATTGTTTAATGATCCACCATCTATCCACTTCTGCAATTGGGCAATTTCGCAATCGAGCAGTTTTCCGCCACCTTTAGGCATGGGGTAAGCGCTTGTATGATTGATAGAACCCATCAGTTTTCCATTATCAACCAATGTTTTTACATCTGAATAACCTTCCAGTCTTATTCCATTGCCGGATGAGGAAGAATTCGAGTTGGAATGGCACGTTTGGCACGATTGCAAAATGGTAGATACCGTTGATTTAAATGTAACTACGGTATCGTCGCAAGGGTTTGAAAGCTTTGGATAAAGCCGTTCTTCTGAGTCGTAGTAGCATCCTGTTATGGATGCAATGACAAGTATTAGGATTATTTTTATTGCACGGTTCATGTATTGTTTTTTTGAACTTGAATTATTAAAAAATTTCATTGTAGTGGTATTAACTATTGAGGATTTGCACCTTGATCAATCCATAGCCTGATGAGCGTCCGTTGGCTGGTTGGAACAGAACCTTTCGGAGGCATAATTTGAAAAGTATTAATCATGGCCTGATATGATTTGCTATTCGAAGAATTCCCCTTTGATACAGTTCTTAATATACCCTCGTAAGTAGTGAAATCCAGGCGACTTCCGCCACCATTGCCGCCGGAATGACAACTTGTACAATAACCGAAGTAAACTTGCTGGACATCGGCAAAAGCTACTGGAGTCATCTGATCAGCAGGAATTCCGTCGTGTTTGCATGAGCTGTTTAATAAAAACAAGATTGCAATTCCGGCTATTACAGGTAAAGAAAGATTTCCAAATCGTTTTAAATTCATAATAGAAAAAGTATTAAAATTAATTGACACCAAGTAACAATTGTAAACCAGATTTTGATCATCGAAATTCGTTAATCAGAATCGTTATAAATAGTTTTAGAAATGGTTGGGATAACAGTATCCTTGGTTTTTGACTAAATTCAGATAAAAGGGTTTAATATACTTGATTGTTTTTTCAGAGTTGGTGAGGATGAATTATACAAGCTGCCGGAAATGTCAGGTTTTCGATTTCTGAGAAATAAACTTAAAAGATTGGCTTTATATTGTTCGTGTTTAATAAAAAGGCATCATTTTAATCAGATCGCCGTCAGTGGTTAGATATTCTTTCATCAGATTGGCGGTAAGGCAGGAATGAACCGGCAGGATTTCAATCAGCTTTCCAGGTTTGAAATAGTGAAGGTCTTTTGGCGTTATTCTCAATATGCCATGTTCCTGTGAAAGAGCATACAAGTAATTTCTTTCATCCAGTAGGATTTCCTCGTCACCTTCCCGAATAATGATTCTCCCGAATAATTGCTTTCCGTCAATGTTCGTTATGGAATCTTTGGCAAAATGTATGGCTCCTCCATAGATTACAACCTCGTTTCGTGAGTTGTGGATCGCAATCACCGGACAAACCATCCGGACGGCAATGTCGGTGAGTTTACATACTCCAAGTTTGAATTGCATTAAATCGTAAAACACAAAATTTCCCGGCCGAATTTCATCGACGCCGTCGAAATTGTCAGCTAATGTGCACGAAGGTGTATCTCCCAGGGAAATTAAAAGTTCCGGCCAGTCACTGATATACCTTGCTTTCAGTGCCTTCATTTTCAAAAGGGCATCGAAATGCCTGCTGAAAATATCATGAGTTGAGTTGGCCAGGTATGTGTGACCAGTGTGAGAAAGAAAACCTTTGAATTGAAGAAGCGGGGATTTTTGTATCGACTCCAGTAACTGATCAATCAATGGAGTTCGGTTTGCCTCAATGCCCGTCCGGTTGTAGCCGGTATCAATTTTAATGAAGATACCAATGTGTCGTGTGATTTGCTCCTGAAGTGCCTCAAGACCTTCAGAATTTTCAATCAGGATATTCAATTTTATCCTGCCGGCCAGTTCGTTTATTTCCGGAATTTCCGGAATATTTACAGAAAATGCAATGGTAATATCATCCCATCCAAATTCTGCAAAATAGTTGGCCATTGTCAATGAAGATACAGTTATTGCTTTGACTCCGGCCGACCTGAACCATTCTGCAATTTCGGCTGATTGGTGGGTTTTGAAATGTGGGCGGAAATTTAATTGAAGTGCATTCGCTTTGCGAACCATATTTTCGATGTTTCGCAAGGCAATATCTTTATTTAATAATAGCGTAGGCTTTGTAATTTCCATTTCAGGATGTTAAGCACGATTTATGGTACGCATTAATCGTTCTAAAATAGTTAATTCTAATCAAAGTCAAAATTTTATTAAAAAGAACAAGAGCCTGACAATCGACTCCCGGATTTTTATTCTCCTAAAAAGATTGTTTGTGCCCTGTTTGGCCCAACGGAAGCTATCGAAATAGCTATTCCAACCTGTTCTTCGATGTAGTTGATGTAGTTGTTGAATTCTTCCGGAAATTCATTCTGATCGGTCAATTGAGTCAAATCAGATTGCCAGCCCGGCAATTCCACGTAAACTGGTTTGACATTATCGTTCAGCTCAAATGGGAATTTTTCGGTCACTTCACCATCGATCTCATAGCCAACGCAAATTTTGATCGTTTCAAATAAGTCAAGTACATCGGCTTTCATTATGATCAATTCAGTCACACCGTTCAGCATGATGGAATATTTCAAAGCTACCAGATCAAGCCATCCGCAACGTCGGGGGCGACCGGTTGTTGAGCCGAATTCACGGCCAACTTCGCGCATGTTCTGACCGTCAAGATCAAACAATTCGGTTGGAAAAGGTCCGCTTCCAACCCGGGTACAGTAGGCTTTGAAGATACCGAAGACATTGCCTATTTTATTTGGGGCAATTCCAAGTCCGGTGCATGCTCCGGCACAAATTGTGCTCGATGAGGTTACAAACGGGTACGATCCGAAATCAATATCGAGCATGGTACCCTGTGCGCCTTCGGCCAATATTGGCTTGTTCTCTGCCAGACATTCGTTAATCAGGTGCTCGGTATCAACAATTTTAAATGTTTTCAGAAGTTCAATGGCTTTCATCCATTCAGTTTCGATTTCAGCAAGTTTGGCCGAATAATCGAAATGGTAATAATTGTCGAGTAAATCTTTATGTGCCTGAACTCTGGCAGTATATTTTTCAGTAAAATTTTCGAAAAGGTCTCCAATCCGCAAACCATCACGACCAATTTTATCGCGGTAAGTTGGTCCGATTCCTTTTAATGTTGAACCAATTTTAGTTGCACCTTTGGCTTCTTCCGAAGCTGCATCAAGCAAGCGGTGAGTTGGCAAAATTAAATGTGCCTTTTTTGAAATGTATAATGTTTTGTGGAGATCGACGCCGTGCTTACTGATTGATTCAACTTCTTTTTCGAAAGTAATTGGATCAAAAACCACCCCGTTGCCAATAACATTCATTTTGTTTTCATGAAAAATTCCTGAAGGAATGGTGTGTAAAACCTGTTTGAAGTTATTTATTTCCAGCGTGTGCCCTGCATTTGGTCCTCCCTGAAATCTGGAGATGACTTCGTATTTGGGAGTTAAAACATCCACTATTTTTCCTTTACCTTCATCTCCCCACTGGAGGCCTAACAATACATCTACTTTCATCTGTAATAATTAATTTTGAATTGTTCAAACACGATAATCCGCGAAAACTGAAAAACAACTACTTCCAATTTTCACGGAATCTGAGCGATAAAATTACAAATTATTTAGACGTTATGGTATTGTCCGTATATATAAAGTGTATGATGAGATAATTTAAAATTGTTTTTGAGGCAGATGTCTTCAATGATTTCTCTTAATCGCGGATCAAAAAACTCGGTTAGCTGACCTGTTGGAATATCAATCAGGTGGTCGTGCAGAGGAATTGCGTAGGCTTTTTCGAACTGAGCAAGATTTTTACCAAACTGATGCCTGATGATGAGCTTGCAGTCGAGTAATAAATCGATTGTATTGTAAAGTGTAGCCCGGCTGACACGATAATTTTTATTTTTCATTGAGATATAAAGCGACTCAATATCAAAATGTCCTTCTCTGGAATAAATTTCCTCAAGAATTGCAAATCGTTCGGGGGTTTTCCGGTGTTCATTATTCTCCAGGTAATCAATGAACATTTGTTTTACAGCTTCCTTAGTTTTTTGGTTATTCATATTTAAACCAATTAAAAATAAGGATCAAAAATAGTACTTTTTTGATATAAATGTTGAAGCAAAGAATTTAATGCTGCATTTTTTCAATGCGATCAACGGTATCTATTCCTTTGATTTTCATTAAGCGGTTTATTAGTTCGCTCAAGTCCTGAACACTATGGATATAGAGGTATAAATCGCCTTCAAAAATTCCGTCATGTGAATCGAAATGAACGGTTCGCATATTGATATTATGTTGTTTGGATATAACTGTGGTAATTTCATTAACCATGCCAACACGATCGAATCCGCTGAGTTTGATACGCGATAAGTATGAAAGTCGTTTAAATTTGGTCCATTCCGCAGTGATGATGCTGTCACCTTGTTGCGACATGATCTTGAGTGCTTCGGAACAGTTGCGTTTGTGAATGATGATGTGCTCATCTCCTGATATATAACCGACCACATCGTCCCCCGGAATCGGATTGCAGCACTTAGCAAGAGAGTAATTCATTTCTTCCGGATCTTCTTTCAGAATAAAAGGCGCTTTTTTATCAATTTTATTAGGCTGCACTGGCTCATCTTTCTTTTGGGTGAAGCTCAGTTTCCAGAATTTGGCAAGTTTATTTTCCCTTCGGGTATGAAGTACTTCATCGAGTTTGTCAAGCTCAAGGAATCCCATACCAACCTGCGCGTAAAGCTGTTCTTTATTGGTTAAATTGTAGTATGCGCTCAGTTTTTTTAGCGTGTCAGATGATGGTAATATTTTATAGACCGCTAATTGGTCTTCCAGGATTTTCCGTCCCTGTTCAATGTGTTTTTTCCGGTCGAGCTTAAATGTCTGTTTCACTTTATCTTTTGCCTTGGCAGTAATCAAAAATGTCAGCCAGCTTTGCTGAGGTGACTGCGTTTTTGAAGAAAGCACTTCTACCTGATCGCCGCTTTGCAAAATATGCGATACTGAAACCAGCTTGTGGTTTATTTTAGCTCCAATACAGTGGTTGCCGAGTTCAGTGTGTATTTCATAAGCAAAATCGATAACCGTGGCGTTCTTTGGTAAAGTGATCATTCTTCCTTTAGGAGTGAATACCACAATTTCGGAGGAGAAAAGATTCATTTTGAACTCATCAAGAAATTCAAGAGCATCAGATTCAGGATTTTGGAGCATGTCTTTGATCTTTTGCAGCCATCGGTCGAGTTCGTTTTCTACATCACTGATGTTTTTATATTTGTAATGAGCAGCAAATCCTCTTTCTGCTATTTCATCCATCCTTTGTGTCCGGATCTGTATTTCGACCCATTTTCCCTGCGGCCCCATCACTGTAACATGCAGTGCTTCATAGCCATTTACTTTTGGCATCGTAATCCAGTCGCGGATCCGGTCAGGTTTTGGTTTGTAAATGTCTGTTACAAGCGATAGAATATCGAAGCATTGCCGTTTTTCAGAAACATTTGGTTTTGGATTAAAAACAATGCGGATGGCAAGTAAATCATAAACCTCGTCGAACGAAACCCCTTTGGTCTGCATTTTATTCCAGATGGAATAAATCGATTTAAGTCGTTCGGTGATATTAAAATCAATACCTTCTTGCTTGAGTTGCTCTGCAATTGGCCGGATAAATTCGGTAACGAGGTAGTCTCTTTTCTCACGCTGGTTTTGAAGCCTGAACTGGATCTGATTAAAAGCATCGGCATGTTTATATTTCAGACTTAAATCTTCCAGTTCAGATTTTATGGCATACAAACCAAGGCGGTGAGCAAGGGGAGCAAATATGTATAATGTTTCAGCGGCAATCTTTAGCTGCTTTGCAGGAGCCATCGAATCGAGTGTTCGCATGTTGTGAAGGCGGTCGGCTAATTTAATCAGGATAACCCGGACATCATCTGATAGAGTCATCAGCATTTTTCTGAAATTATTGGCCTGTTTCGAGTCGTGCTGCGGGGTAAATTCTTCCGAAAGTTTGGTAAGTCCATCAACAATAGAAGCAACTTTTTCACCAAACAGATTGCTGATGTCTTCAAGTGTGAAATCGGTATCTTCCACCACATCGTGTAAAAGGGCAGCAATTATTGACGTGGCACTTAGTCCAATTTCTTCGACTACAATTTGGGCAACGGCAAGCGGGTGAATGATATATGGTTCGCCTGATTTTCTTTTTACTCCGGCATGAGCATTGTTGGCAAACTCAAAGGCTTTTTGTATCCGGATTTTTCCATCATCCGATACTTTTCGGTCACATGCCTTCAGCAAGCCTTCAAAATAATCCTGAATTAATCGCTCCTCCGCTTTGGTCTGAAGTTTTGTCATTTTCCGCCCAATATTAATGCTGCCTTAATTGATGCTAAAAAGTAAAGATATGTTTTTTCTTAAAAAAACGTGAAATCCAAATCTGGATTCATCCATAAAAGCACAAATAATTAAAGTAGAAGTTGAATGGAAACCGAAAAAGTCGATTTTATTCGAAACGCAGACTTTCTATGGGGTCA
The DNA here is from genome assembly GCA_903834475.1 of uncultured Prolixibacteraceae bacterium. Classification (GTDB taxonomy): domain Bacteria; phylum Bacteroidota; class Bacteroidia; order Bacteroidales; family Prolixibacteraceae; genus Aquipluma. The sequence continues at coordinate 16,892 of CAILJH010000097.1, forward strand.
AGTTTTGAAGCTTTTTGGGCAGGGTAAAAGCCGGAAATGATGCCTACAAAGAAGCAAAGAATTACACCTACAAAAATCCATACCCAGGGAATGAAGAAAGGTGTTCCGATTAACATTGCTACTCCATTGCCAGCTAAAATTCCAAGAATGATTCCGACAAATCCGCCGATTTGTCCGATGACAATGGCTTCCATCAAAAATTGCTGCTTCACAATTACCGAAGTTGCTCCGATGGCTTTACGAATCCCAATTTCGCGGGTTCGTTCGGTGACCGAAACAAGCATGATATTCATCAAACCGACGGCTGCACCAAACAAAGTAATCAATCCGATTATTGTAGCGACTAAAGTGATGTTCTGTATGTTTCCCAGCAAAATATTAACCAGGTTGTCACTTTTTTCGATGTTGAAATCACTTTCGTCGGCAGGATTCAGATTGCGTATTATCCTGAAAGCACCTTCTGCTTCTCCAATAGCAGGCTCAATCATTTCGGCATTCTTTACCTTAATTTGCACCGAAAAGTTCATTTGTGGTTTTGTGAAATAGCTTCTGACGTTTGTGTATGGAAGCAAACAAAGCTGATCACCTCCTGAACCAAATCCACGTCCTTTTTCTAAAAGGACTCCAATAATGCGGTATTTTCCGCCGCCGATACTAATAATTTTCTGCATTGGATTTTCTCCGTTCCGGAAGATTTTCTTGAGAACGCCATCGCCAATGATTACCACATTTCTGCCCGCAGTAATTTCTTCTTCCGTGAAATTTCTTCCAACCTTAATTTCATTTCCTGAAGTAAACAGATAATTCTCATCAACACCTTGAACAGAAACGTTTGGATTTGTTTTTTCGGATTCATATTTAATCGTTGCAACACTTGTTGCAAAGGTAGAAATAGATACTGCTGCCGGGAATAAATATTTTTCTTTGAATTCTCGGGCCTGGTAATAACTGATATAGGAATAATTTTTTGATCGATATCTTTTGTTGCCTACTTGGATGCGCATACCTCTCGAACCAATTGTAAACGTATTGGCACCCATAAATGTAAATTCCTTTGTAATGGAGTTTTTTATGGAATCGATTGCGGTCAGAATACCTACCAGTGCTGTAATTCCTACAGCAATAATTAGAACAGTAAGTATAGTCCGAAGCAGGTTACTTCGGATAGACTCCAATGCTATTTTTAAGTTTTCAAAAAAAAGAGTTCCAAATCTCATGTCCAGTTAAATTGATAAGCTTTTAATTGGTCACACAAGTTCTGAAATAATTACATCAATTGCAATCCGTAGAGAATGTTATTGCTGGTATTGTTTAATCTTTCTTATCAGGTATGGTTTACGACCAATCGGTAAAAGTATTCGATTTTTCCAGAACACACTTTTCTGCTATTTTTATAGATGAAAGTAAAGTGGCTGATATCCAAATGTCTATGAAAGACGGTTGTTGAATTTAATCTTTTTTAACATTTGATTGCTAACATTTTTATTGATGCTATCGTTAATCCCATTTTAATTTGAATTTAATTTGATAGAATATTGAGAATCTTAAATCATATTTAATCGATTATTTATGATCTGTATCTTTGAAATCTCATCATCTGAAATACCTGATTATAAGCGATTAATTCATATTGATCCGGATCAAACCTTTGAAGATTTGCATCGGATCATACAAGATACATCCAGTTTTGACCAATCACAGCTTGCCTCCTTTTTTTTAACCGATGACCAATGGAGGAGAAAGATTGAAATAAGCTTACTTAATTCAGGAGGAACCAGTCCGAATCAGTTGAGTATGAGAAAAACGAAATTGAATGAATACATCACAGTAACCGGTCAAAAGTTGGTTTATGTTTTTGATTTTTTTAATGAACGTTTGTTAAACTTAGAACTAAAGGAAAAACTTATGAAAACTGATTTAAAAGAACCATTTGTTGCCTATGAAAGTGGCCATGCGCCTGTTCAGTTCCTGATTAATGATTATGATAGTCCTGAGATTGCAATTCTGGATACCACCGATTCCTATAAAAGTTTTGGAGATCTGGAAGACTATTATGAAGTTTTTGGAGAAATGGACATCTAACAAATGGGGACTTTAAGTCCCCTTATTTTTTTGTATTAATGCCTATCTTGGTGGCTTTATTGAATAGTGGTTTGCATGAATACATTGATCGTAGTTTTAGGTCCGACAGGAGTCGGAAAATCAGAAATAAGTTTACATTTAGCAAGATATTTCCACTCTGAAATTATTTCGGCTGATTCCCGCCAGTTTTTTCGCGAACTTTCTATTGGCACAGCAGTTCCTTCTCCGGAAGATTTGAAATCTGTTCCTCACCATTTTATTCAGTGCCGTTCAATCCTCGATTATTATAACGTTAGCGAATATGAAACGGAAGCACTAAAGCTTATTGACGAGCTTTTTCAACATAAAAATCCTTTGCTTCTTACTGGGGGCTCCATGCTATATGTTGATACCATTTGTAAAGGTATTGATGACATACCAACAATCGATCCATTAATAAGAGATGAAGTTGTCAAATGGTACCAGCAAAACGGAATCGAAGCTTTGCAGAAAAAACTGCTGGAACTTGACCCGGATTATTACCAGATTGTTGATTTGAATAATCCCAAACGATTGCTTCATGCGGTTGAAATATGTCAAATGACCGGAAAATCTTTTACATCATTCCGGAAAAATACAATTAGGGAAAGGCCCTTCAGGATTATAAAAATTGGGATTAATCAGAATCGTGAGATTTTATATCATCGGATTAATGAAAGGGTTGATCGCATGATGCATTCCGGTCTTTTAGATGAAGCAAAAGCTGTTTATCAGCACCGGCAATTAAACTCGCTTAATACTGTCGGCTATAAAGAACTTTTCTCCTACCTCGATGGAGGTTGTTCTTTGGATGAAGCCGTAGATCTGATCAAGAGAAATTCAAGAAAATATGCACGGAAACAATTGACATGGTTTCGGCGTGACCTGGAAATATCATGGTTTGAACCAGATCAGCTGAATGAGATAATTGCCCGTATTAATCAGAAAATGTTGGAAGATAACTGATCTTCCATTTTGCGGAACTGCTAAATATGACAACCTTCGAACGTCAAGGCGAAATTATCAAACACATCCTTTCCCATTTGATAAACATGTTGCACATTTGTTCTAAGAATAATATTAGAAAATGTTAAAAACGATCAAAATTATCGGACCTGCATACCCTTACCGGGGAGGAATAGCAACTACCAATGAAAGGCTTGCGCAAGAGTTTCTGTCTTTGGGTTATAAAGTTGATATGGAAACATTTACCGTTCAATATCCTTCCTTTCTTTTCCCTGGAAAAACGCAATACAATACAAAACCAGCACCTGAAAATCTAACCATAAAAAGGACTATAAATGCTGTTTTTCCGTTAAACTGGCTAAAGGTCGGAAGACGTATTCGTCATGAAAAGCCTGATTTGGTGATCATCCGCTATTGGCTGCCATTCATGGCACCTTGTCTGGGGACAATTGCCGGAATTATCAGAAAAAACAAACATACTATTGTTATATGTCTTGCAGATAATATTATCCCGCATGAGCACCGGCCAGGAGACCTGTTGTTGACCGGTTATTTTATGCGTCGAATTGATGGTTTGATTGCCATGTCAAAAAGCGTATTGAAAGATGGAAAATCTTTCCGGAAGAATCTGCCCGATGGATATTGTCCACATCCGATTTTCGACAACTATGGAGAAAGACTGTCGTTCGGACTGGCTAAACAAAAGCTAAAACTTAATCCGGAAATTAGATACCTTTTGTTTTTTGGGTTTATTCGCGATTACAAAGGCCTCGATTTGCTGATTACCGCTTTTGCTGATGAGCGTTTGCGTCAGTTTCCGGTAAAACTATTAGTTGCCGGGGAATATTATTCAAGTCCGGAGTCCTATCTTAAACTGATTAGCGACCATAAACTGGAAGAGTGGGTTGAATTACGAACCGATTTTATTCCTGATAATGAAGTGAATCTTTATTTCAGTGCAGCCGATCTGGTTGTTCAGCCTTATAAAAGTGCTACTCAGAGTGGAGTAACTCAAATTGGTTATCATTTTAATAAACCGATGTTAGTTACTAATGTGGGCGGTTTGTCTGAAATTATTCCCGATGGTAAAGTCGGATATGTGGTGGAACCCGAAAGCCAGTTTATTGCGGATGCATTGGTGGATTTTTATGCTAATGACCGGATGACTGAATTTGAATCAAACATGGCTGAAGAGAAAAAGAAGTTTTCCTGGTTGAAAATGGTTCAGACATTCTTGACGGTTTATGAGACCTGTCAGGTTTCGAAAAGCTGAGGGGTATGAAGATGCAAATAACAAAAAAGGCAGCTCTTCCGAACTGCCTTTCCTTATTTCTTATTATTTTTCCTTATTTTACTGAATCCATGTATTCGATCAATTCAACAACTTTGGTTGAATAACCCATTTCGTTGTCGTACCATGAAACCACTTTTACGAAAGTTGGTGATAACTGGATTCCAGCTTTTGAGTCGAAGATAGAAGTACGTGGATCTCCGATGAAATCGTTTGATACCACTTCGTCTTCAGTATAACCAAGAACACCTTTCAATTCTCCTTCTGAAGCAGCTTTCATAGCAGCACAGATTTCAGCATAAGTTGTTCCTTTAGCCAAACGAACAGTCAAGTCAACTACTGAAACGTCAGGAGTTGGTACGCGGAAAGCCATACCGGTTAGTTTGCCATTCAATTCAGGAATAACTTTACCTACAGCTTTAGCTGCTCCGGTTGATGAAGGGATGATATTCTGACCAGCACCGCGGCCACCTCTCCAGTCTTTTCCGGATGGACTGTCAACTGTTTTCTGAGTAGCAGTAGTAGCGTGAACAGTTGTCATCAGGCCTTCTTCAATCCCCCAATTGTCATTCAGTACTTTTGCAATTGGAGCAAGACAGTTCGTAGTACATGATGCATTCGAAACGAATGTCATGTCGTTGGTGTATGATTTGTGGTTAACACCCATAACGAACATCGGAGTATCGTCTTTTGAAGGAGCTGAAAGGATTACTTTCTTGGCACCGCCATCGATATGACCCTGAGCTTTTGCTTTTTCAAGGAATAAACCAGTTGATTCAACTACATAGTCAGCGCCAACAGCACCCCAGTTGATGTCAGCAGGATTGCGCTGAGCTGTTACCCGGATTGTTTTTCCGTTAACAATCAGTTGACCGTCTTTAACTTCAACAGTACCTTTGAATTGTCCGTGTGTAGAATCATATTTAAGCATATATGCCATATAATCTACATCGATAAGGTCGTTGATTGCAACAACTTCTACATTATCTTTAGCTACTGCAACGCGGAAAACAAAGCGTCCGATACGACCGAAACCGTTGATACCGATTTTAATTTTTGACATCGTTTATAAATTTTAGGTGTGTATAAAATGATTACTAATATTTCCAAAAGGCCTATTTTGTTTAAGGCCATGCAAAATAAATACTTAAATTCATAAACGTCAAATTTATTTTGGCAGACTGCTTCTTCTTAATTTTTAGTTAATGTTGATTGAACTCCTGGAATTTATCAGATTTCAAATCGCATGGTTAGATTTTTCTTCCTTAATACATATAGTAGAGCAAAATCTGCCTGGCAGAATAATTCCTGTATCACTCCGCAATGATTTTTCAGATGGTGTAAAAAATAATATATTCAATTGTACATTCTTGAGGAAGCTTTTTAAATCGATTTTTTGGCCTTAGACTTCAGAAAATGGCTGTCACTTGGTAGGTTCAAGGAAAATATCCGATTCTAACGGGCTTAAATTGTCATTATTTTCCTTGAATTTAGAGTGTTACAAGGATATTTGCTATTGATCAGAATGATCATTCTGTGCGAATTGTTCGGTTTTCTCGGGATTTCCAGCATTACCAATCCCTTAAGCCAAATTTTTCAAATATAC
>CAILJH010000098.1 GCA_903834475.1 uncultured Prolixibacteraceae bacterium
AATTACTGTCTGTTATTGATTTCGAGAACAACTTCCTTAACGCTTCGCTGGAAGTTATTTCCCGTAATCAACAACAATGGATCATCAGCATTCTTTGAACCTATCATATTAAAAATTCGCATTTACTAATTGAATTTTGGAAAGACAGATTGTCTGAAAGTTGATTTGTTTTTTTAACTTCGGTATGTTTTCGGTGATGTTGACCAAAATAATAAAAATTTATGATCATGAATAAGACAGGAACAAAAAGGATAGGAATTTTGACTGCAGGTGGCGATTGCCCCGGATTAAATGCGGCAATCAGAGGGGTTGGAAAAACTGCGATTGTTGAATATGGCATGGAGGTTATTGGTTTCTCATCGGGATATACCGGCTTGATTTACAAGCAATATGTAGAGTTGAAAGAGAAGGATTTGTCGGGAATTTTAACCCTTGGTGGAACTATCATTGGAACCTCACGCGAAAAACCTTTCAAAATAGTGACTGAAGAAGACAATGATAAACCAGACCTGATCAAGCAAAATTACCACGATCTGGGATTGGATGGATTGGTTTGCATTGGCGGAAATGGCACCATGAAAACCGCGAACCTGTTGTCGAAAATCGGTCTCAATGTCATCGGGATACCGAAAACCATTGATAACGATGTCTGGGGAACTGATCTGACTTTCGGGTTTGATTCGGCAGTGATTATAGCTACCGAAGCGATCGACCGTTTGCACAGTACTGCGAACTCCCACGGTAGGGTGATGATTATTGAAGTAATGGGGCACAATGCTGGCTGGATTGCACTTTATGCCGGAATGGCCGGTGGAGGCGACATTATTCTGATTCCTGAGATTAAATATTCAATGGATTTGGTTTGTGCCAAGATCGAAGAAAGGTATGCAAACAACAAACCATATTCCATTGTAGTAGTTGCAGAAGGAATTGACCATCCGAAAACTATGTCGGCAGCAAGGTATCTGTCTGAGTCGATTCAGGAAAAGGTTGATGTGGAAGCCCGCGAAACAGTTTTAGGTTACACGCAGCGTGGCGGAAGTCCTTCGCCCATGGACCGTATTCTGGCAACACGCTATGGAGCCTATGCCACTAAATGTATTGCCGAAGGAAATTTTGGAACAATGGTTGCATTAATCGACAATGAACTGACTACAGTTCCGCTTGAAGAAGTTGGTGGCAAGCTCAGGCTCGTTGATCCGGATAATAATCTGGTAATTAAAGGACGTAAAATGGGCGTTTCGTTTGGTGATGAGTGAAGTGATTTTTATTGAAATAGAACTCAACTTCCTCAACAAAAAACCATATGTATTCAAATGTGGTAGTATAAAATACAATATTTTAACATTAATTTAATATTAGAAAGAATTTTATGCTTTTTAGAAATTTAGGTTTCATATATTTGATGACTTATGAACAACAAAAGTCAAATACCTATTTCTATGAAACGATTCATTTTTCTACTCCTCGCATTTGTTTTCTCCGCCGTTTCAAAGGCAAGTGAAGCTGATTTGGTAATTCCTGAATTATCGCCGCAACAAAATAATTTGTTGATGATGGGTTTTGTTGTCTGTTTTTTGGGAATTGGGTTTGGTCTTTATATTTTCTTCCGGATTAAGCGATTGGATGCTCATCCGTCGATGCTCGAAGTTTCAAGTGTGATTTTCGAGACCTGCAAAACTTATCTTATTCAGCAGGGTAAGTTCATCGTGGTTTTGTTTGTGGTTATTGGAAGTATCATCGGTTTTTATTTCGGTTTCCTGCAAAGTTACCTCATGTCGCAGGTCGTCCTGATTCTTTTCTGGACTTTAATTGGTATTCTGGGATCCTACAGCGTGGCCTGGTTTGGAATCCGTATGAACACTTATGCCAATAGCCGTATGGCTTTTGCGTCTTTACAACGAAAACCCGTAAAATTATTAAACATTCCTCTCGATGCGGGTATGAGTATTGGCGTAATGTTGATCTGTGTTGAGCTGATTATGATGCTCATCATTTTGCTTTTTGTCCCAAGGCAAATGGCTGGTGCTGCATTTATCGGTTTTGCCATTGGTGAATCACTGGGTGCGAGCGCTCTGCGAATAGCCGGAGGGATTTTTACCAAAATAGCTGACATAGGCAGCGATTTAATGAAAATTTATTTTAAAATTCAGGAAGACGACCCAAGAAATCCGGGTGTAATTGCTGATTGCGCAGGAGATAATGCAGGAGATAGCGTTGGCCCGACTGCCGATGGTTTCGAAACTTACGGAGTAACCGGAGTTGCACTGATTAGTTTTATCGTTCTGGCAATTGGCCAAAGTATGCCGGATAGCGAGAAACTCATGTTCCAAAGCACTTTCCTGACCTGGATATTCTCCATGCGCATTCTCATGGTTATCACGTCTATCGGGGCATTTCATCTCAACAAGCAATTCACCAAACTTTTCCACGAAGAAAAGGAAGATATCGATTTTGAAGAACCTTTAACCATGCTCGTTTGGCTTACCTCGCTTATTTCTATTGTAGTCACTTTTGTTAGCAGTTACTATCTGATTGGCGACCTGCCAGGTTCTCTCTGGATTACACTCTCAGCCATAATTAGTTGTGGCACTTTTGGCGCAGCACTTATTCCTGAGATCACCAAAGTATTTACAAGTCCCAAATCGATTCATGTTTCAGAAACAGTGGCAGCTTCGCGCGAAGGTGGGGCATCGTTGAATATACTTTCCGGATTGGTCGCCGGAAATTTCAGCGCATTCTGGCTTGGATTGATCTTTGCGATATTGATGTTTATCTCATATATAGCCAGTGGTTATATTCCTCCAAACCTGATGGTTTATCCGTCCATTTTTGCTTTCGGACTTGTCGCTTTTGGCTTCCTTGGGATGGGACCTGTCACCATTGCCGTTGACAGTTACGGCCCGGTTACCGACAATGCACAATCTATCTATGAGCTTTCGCTGATCGAAAAAATTCCAAATATTGAACGGGATATTGAAGCTCAATATGGTTTTAAACCTGATTTCGCAAAGGCCAAGCATTATCTTGAAGCCAACGATGGCGCCGGAAATACATTTAAAGCCACAGCAAAACCTGTTTTGATCGGAACAGCAGTAGTCGGTGCCTCAACCATGATATTTTCTCTTATTCTGATTATACAGAAGAAAATAGGAGTGCAGCCGGAGCTCATTCTCAGTCTGCTGAATCCATACACCATCATGGGATTTCTTGCCGGAGGAAGTGTTGTGTATTGGTTTACCGGGGCATCTATTCAGGCAGTTACAGCTGGAGCTTACCGGGCCGTACAATATATTAAAGACAACATCAATCTTGATCCCAATGCAGATTCGAAAGCTTCGGTTGCTACGTCGAAAGAAGTGGTTCGGATATGTACCAATTATGCACACGCTGGAATGATCAATATTTTTATCGCTATTTTCTCCTTTTCACTTGCGTTTGCCTTCTTCTCAGCTCCTTCAAGCGGTGCACAAAGTGGCAGTGCTGCAGGGAATATGTCGGTTTCTTTCTTTGTCAGTTATCTCATTTCCTTAGCTGTATTCGGATTATTTCAGGCAATTTTTATGGCCAATGCGGGTGGATGCTGGGATAATACCAAAAAGGTATGTGAAGTTGACCTGAAAGAAAGAGGTACCCCTTTGCATGATGCAACTGTAGTTGGCGATACGGTAGGCGATCCGTTTAAAGATACCTCGTCGGTTGCTTTAAACCCAATTATTAAATTCACCACCTTGTTCGGTCTTTTGGCCATGGAAATCGCCATTGATGAAAATTTTCGGGCGATAGCGCCTTATGTTGGAGGCGTTTTCCTGGTGATCGCTTTAGTTTTTGTTTACCGTTCGTTTTATAAAATGAGGATAATAACTCAAAACCCGATACAGGGAAGTCACTAAAAAGTTTTTACATAGGATTTGATGAATGGATAGGGTGAATGAACCCAATAAAAAATGCCCGACTTGCGGGCATTTTTGGTTATCTCGGTAATGAGTAGTTCGTATTTTGCAGTTTGATTATCTGCGGTCTCCACCACCACGGTTATCGCGACGGTCTCCGCCACGGTGATCTCCGCCGCCACGACGGTCACCACCACCACGGTTGTCATCACGACGTGGAGGACGGTCATCATTGCTGCGTTCCGGACGATCTGGCATTCCTTCCGGTTTTGGAAGCAATACACGACGGGATAATTTCATTTTTCCATCGCGGTCCATATCGAGCAGTTTAACTTCAATTTCCTGACCTTCCTGAAGTTCTTCCTCAACCGTTTGCAAACGGTTCCAGCTGATTTCAGAAATATGGAGCAGCCCTTCTTTTCCCGGCATGATTTCAATAAATGCGCCGAAAGAAGTGATTGATTTTACTTTTCCTTTGTAGATTTCACCTTTTTCAGGAATAGCTACAATCATTTTGAGGCGGGCAACAGCAGCTTCCAACGATTCTTTGTTCACGCTCGAAATCTGAACATAACCAATATCGTCGCGTTCTTCAATCGAAATAACCGTTTTGGTTTCTTCCTGAAGTTTCTGAATGTTCTTTCCGCCTGGGCCAATGATTGGTCCGATGAATTCTTTTGGAACCTGAATGATTACCACACGTGGAACGTTCGGTTTGTAGTCTTCGCGCGGTTCTGAAATTACTTTCAGGATTTCGCCCAAAATGTGTTCGCGGCCTTGTTTGGCCTGAAGCAATGCCTGAGAAAGAATTTCATACGAAAGTCCGCCAACTTTGATGTCCATCTGGGTAGCGGTGATACCTTTTGAAGTACCGGTTACCTTGAAGTCCATGTCGCCCAGGTGATCTTCGTCACCCAGAATATCCGAAAGTACTGCGAATTTATTGTTTGCAGGATCGGTAATCAGTCCCATAGCAATTCCTGAAACCGGACGTTTCATCTTCACACCAGCATCCAGCATACACATGGTTCCGGCACAAACGGTGGCCATCGATGATGATCCGTTTGATTCCAGAATATCTGATACAATTCTTACTACATAAGGAAATTCATCAGGAATCATTTTTTTCAATGCACGTAAAGCAAGGTTTCCGTGACCGATTTCGCGGCGACCAACACCACGAGGCACTTTGGCTTCTCCGACCGAAAATGGTGGAAAGTTGTAGTGCAACAGGAATTTTTCGACACCCTGATAAGTTACGCTGTCGATTTTCTTTTCGTCCATCTTTGTTCCCAAAGTGATGGAAGAAAGCGACTGAGTTTCGCCACGGGTGAAAATAGCCGATCCGTGTGATCCCGGAAGGTAATTAACTTCTCCCCAGATTGGGCGGATCTGAGTTGTGGTACGACCGTCCAAACGGACACCTTCGTCAAGAATCATGCGGCGCATGGCTTCTTTCTCCACATCGTGGTAATATTTTTTAATCAGTTTGACATGTGTTCCGAGGTCGATTTCGGTATTGTCAGCGTTGGCAGTTTTGTATCCTGAAATATACTCATCCACAATGGCATGAAAACCTTCGATGCGCAATGCTTTATCGTTGAGGCGCTGGGTTGCCAGTGCATAACAGGCTGGATAAAGATCTTTGAAAACTTTGGCCTTCAGATCGGCGTCATTAATTTCGTGGCAATACGTACGTTTGGTTTTTCCAACCAGAGCGGCCAGTTCTTCCTGAGCTTTGCATTGAATTTTAATGGCTTCGTGAGCGATTTTGATGGCCTCGAGCATATCTTCTTCCGAAACCTCGTCCATTTCGCCTTCAACCATCATGATGTTGTCGAATGTAGCGGCAACCATGATATCGAGATCAGCCTTTTTGAGCTGCGAAAAGGTTGGGTTCACAATAAACTTTCCGTCAACACGCGCTACACGAACTTCAGAAATAGGAGTTTCGAAAGGCACATCCGAAACGGCAATTGCAGCAGATGCAGCAAGTCCGGCCAGTGAATCGGCCATAACTTCAGAATCGGATGAAATCAGCGAGATCATCATAGCTGTTTCAGCATGAAAATCTGCAGGGAAAAGTGGACGCAAAGCACGGTCAACCAGACGGCCGATCAGGACTTCATCATCCGAAGGGCGAGCCTCACGTTTCATAAATCCGCCCGGGAAACGCCCCGCAGCAGCGAATTTTTCGCGGTAGTCAACCGATAGTGGCATAAAGTCCACATCTTCTTTGGCATCAACTGCGGCAACAACGGTTGCCAGTAACATCGTATCACCCATTTTTACAACCACCGCACCGTCGGCCTGTTTTGCCAGCCGGCCCGTTTCAATGGTGATGGTGCGGCCATCGCCAAGGTCAATTGTTTTAATAATTGCTTGATTCATAATTTTTTCAAATAAATAAAATTTCTAAAAGGTACTACAAATGGGCGTGGTGGGGCATTTGTTTATCCCGAGTACTCGGGATGAAATTTGCTTTTAAAAACCTGGTACCGACAAGTTTGTAAAAGCGTATAAAAATAAGAAAAGGCAATAAAATATTGCCTTTTCAGTGATAAATTATCGACGTAAATTAAGGTCTTTAATAATTGCACGGTAACGGTTGATGTCTTTTTTCTTCAGATAATCCAGAAGACTTCTACGTTTACCTACTAAGGTGATCAAAGCACGTTGGGTGCTGAAATCTTTTTTGTTTAATTTCAAGTGGTCGGTCAGTGCGCTGATGCGGAATGAAAACATTGCAACCTGAGCTTCTGATGACCCTGTGTTTACAGCCGACTGGCCGTATTTCTCAAAAAATTCGATTTTCTTTTCAGATGATAACATGAATTGTTTTTTAAATTGTTGTACAATATTTAAGCAGCAGCAACGCTTTCGATAACAACCGCTTAAAATTAATTTTATAAAGCGTCGCAAAAATAATCAAATATCTTTGAAATTCAAGAGGGTAGGGGATTATTTTCAGATACGTAGATTCAAGTCACAAATGCGACAAATCAATTCAAAGCTGCAAAAAATATCTTAGAGGGGGTTTGAAACTTTAACTTTTCTCTTGGTCTTCGATTTATCTTATTCTGTACTAATTTGATATATTCACTGTCATACAAATCGAAGTTGCTTCCTTTAATGATATATTGTCTGATTAGCTTGTTTGTGTATTCATTCAGTCCTCTTTCCCAGGATGAATAAGGGTGTGCAAAATA
>CAILJH010000099.1 GCA_903834475.1 uncultured Prolixibacteraceae bacterium
ACGGGAAGAAAAGAAAGAAATAATCGCAATACAATCACATTCAATGTTTTACAAAATATTTATTTAAGATCAAATATAGGTTAATTGACTTTTTTGTCTGTACTTAGCTAAAAAGGAAGGTTTAGAAACGCTTGCTATTACTGAGTAGGATTTCTTTATATATTGCGATACTCGGCCATTGTAACTTTTAGAACCAAAAAAGACTAATTCCATTTTCAAAAAAGGAAAAATTTAATGATTGGTGCGATAATAGGGGATATTGTTGGATCCCGTTTTGAATTCAACAACTACAGACACACAGATTTCGAGATATTCCATCCAGATTGTTCTTTTACCGACGACACAGTCTGTACTTGCGCTGTGGCTGATTGGGTGATTCAAGGTGGAATGAATATCCCAACTCCAGGACCAAAATTTGCACTTTTACTTCAGTCTTGGTGTCTCCGTTATCCAAATCCAAAGGGTGGATACGGTGGCAGATTTCGGGATTGGATAGATAATCCTGTCCCGTATGATTCGTTTGGAAATGGCGCAGCGATGCGGGTGTCTCCTGTTGGAGATTACTTCGATTTTGATAAAGATTTACGGTCCGGTGTTGAAATGGTTACTGCTGTCTCACACAATCATCCAGAAGGGTTAAAAGGGGCACAGGCAACCGCTATGGCTATCTGGCTAGCCAAATGTGGTTCGGATAAAATTGAAATTTGCAATATAGCCAGTAAAGAATTTGGGTATAACCTGAATTTCACCTGCGACAGTATTAGAAAAACAAATCAATTCGATGAAACATGTCAGGTAACCGTTCCCCAGGCATTGGTTTGCTTTCAGCAATCGACTGATTTTGAGTCCGCCATCCGGTTGGCTGTTTCTATTGGTGGCGATTCAGATACGATTGCTGCGATCGCTGGATCTATTGCCGAGGCATACTATGGCGTTCCAGATTGGATGAAGGATGAAGCAATGCATCGGTTGCCTCTTGAAATGCAAAAACTTACAATTGATTTTTACCAAATGCTAAATCACAAATTATGAAAAAGGAACGGATTGAACCAATGTGTGATGAATTGACCGAGGCGATGCATGCAACTATTACGATCAGCGATGCCAAGGACCGGGAGTTCCGGGTCTGGGCTGCCCTTGAGATAGTCAATGCTTCGGGCTCTACCTATTCGATTGAAGAAGCGCTTGATTTGGTTAAGGTCACGATGGTTGATTACGAAAAATATAAGGATACCTATCTGAGTGGCGACGAATTTACAGACGAAATGCATGCAACTTTTACCGTAAATAAAGCGAAGAGCAGCCTTTCCAAATCTGCTCTTCGCTTTGGCTGGCACACCAGCCGAAACAGACAAAGAACGGAACACCAGGAGAAAAGCAAAAATTGAAATTTAAGTAACTTAGAAAATCTCAGAAATTATGAGAAAAGATCAATCAGACATTTTACAAAATGACGAAGAACACATGATCATGCCGTTCATTATTGAGGAAATGAAAAGCAAAATAGGCACAGAAAAGATGGTTACAGGCAGACAAATAGTGGCGGCACTGGCAAAACAAATGCCGACATCGGAACGTGTCGTTCAGAAAATTATAAACCACATCATCCTGAACGACATCATCCCTGGACTGGTGACCACAGCATATGGCTACTACTACGTTACCACGAGCGAGTGGGAACTCAGCGTATACATGAATCACCTCGAGGATATGGAGAACGAATACCAGGAACTACGAGAGGCTATAAAAAGACAGCGAAGATCAATCAACGAAAAGCCAATGCAAAAAATCTACGATTGCCCGGAGAGAGACGAATTAACTGACGCAATGCATGCAACGTTTACCATTAGTGACGAAACCGACATGAAGCATCGCGTCTGGACCTCGATGGAGTTAGAGGCTTCTGGCGACTATTCTTTATCTGAAGCACTGGAAATGCAACAAGTAACCATGGTTGATTATGAAAAATATATGAACACCTATCCAGCTCAACCAATAGAAGAATTAACAGACAAAATGCATGCAGAATTTACCATCGATGCTGAAACCGAGCGACGTCATGCTGCTTACAACGTATGGATTCTCTGCGGCCCGGAGGCTTCTCTTGACAAAATTAATGAAGTGGCTCCTATGTATGGAATCACCGGCGATGTCGCGGCCTCCTATTTTCCGTCCTTTGGTGGCCTTTAGTGTTTCTTGCGTCCGAATAGGTAATCTTCAAAAACATTGCGGTTGTCTATGTCTTTCAGGTCAATGGATACATACCTATGCTACCACATTAACATGTCCTTTGCTCTTGGAATTCCACATATGATGTCCATATCGATTGATATTGAAAGCCGCCATAACATCGATTGGTGGTTCCATTGCCGAGGCATACTATTGTGTCCCCGACTGGATTAAAAACGAGGCGATGTCTTTTCTTCATGCAGAAATGTATAAATTAGTTACTGAATTTTACAAGAAAATAAAACGATGAACGAATCCTATATTATTTATAAATTTTTTGACGGCGAGGCTTCAAATCCTTTCGACCATGAAAAACAAAACGCAGCCCATATGTTCTGGGATTACGAGCGTTTCTTTGATGAATTATTTACTTCTCCAGACTTCCTGTCTGCTAGCTGGCTTCCTGCTGAAGGTAGCAGACCGGGTGCTCTGGAGTGGCAGCGTATAATTGCAAAAAAGCCAATCGATAAAGCTGAATTTTTCAAATTGTGGCTTTATGAATTGCTTATGGATCATCTGGTTGATAA
>CAILJH010000100.1 GCA_903834475.1 uncultured Prolixibacteraceae bacterium
TACGAATCGAAATACATTTTTAAGGAAGAAACGGTAACCAACTGGTGGTTTGCCAATCTCCAAAACGATAGGGCAGGAGTGGCCTGGAGTGGTCCGAATCCACGGAGCACCAAAGTCGGCGTTTGCTGGGCTTCTATTGATAATCCGAATCCTGAAAAACGAATCGCCAAATTAAAGTTCAGCGCACCGCTTGAAGGTGGTATTTATGTCGTTTTGGCTGTGAGTCTGGCAAACAAACCGCTTTATATAAAACCTAAAGGGGAATCGTTTGGCGGTCCAGACAACTGGGCTGCAGCCAATGGAATAAGTGCACTGATCGAAGGTCTGGCGGGAGTGAAAAATACCAGCCTGGCGTATGAAAATGTGAAACTTTCGCCCCGTTGGACCTCTGCAGGTGTCGATTCGGTGAATGTGACAGCCAACCTTGTGGCTTCAAACGGATATGTTTCTTACCAATACAAAAACAATCCGGAAAAGAAGGTCATTTCCATGCGAATTACCGGGAGCGGAAATGAGGTCAGCATGCATGTTTTGCTTCCTGAAAACGTAAAATCAGTGCAATCGGTTTCTGCCAACAATAGTCCGCTGGAGTTTGCAACTTCAAGAATTGAAAATTCGCAATATGCTGATTTTAAATTGCCTTTAACTCCGGTTCAGACTGTAATCATTAACTATCAATAAAACGACAAATAACCAATCCCAATGAGAAAAAATCTAACTATTGACCGCTCAATTCGCCGGAATTTTTTGACCAAAGTATTTGTGCTGTTTGCTCTTGCCTCGCTGAGCCTTTTCACCTATGGACAAGACTTCACTCTGCCTTTGTATCCGGGCGAAATTCCGAATTCAATCAATACCGGACAAAAAGAGAAGATTGAGAAAAAAGACATTGTACTGATCAGCAATGTGCAAAATCCGGATATCGCTGTTTACCTGCCAAGCAAGCGATTTGCAACCGGTCAGGCCGTGGTTATTTGTCCCGGTGGCGGCTACTGGGTGTTGGCCTACGATCTCGAAGGAACCGACATTGCCCGCTATCTCAATTCGATTGGTGTGGCCGGTATCGTTCTAAAATACAGGCTACCAACTTCAGGAAATACAGTTGAACCCCGTAAAGCGCCACTGATGGATGCTCAGCGTGCCATGCGACTGGTGCGAGCCAATGCAAAATCATGGAACATTGATTCGACCCAAATCGGGATTATGGGATTTTCGGCTGGCGGCCATCTGGCATCTACTTTAGGAACCCATTTTGATTATGGAACCAAGACTGCTTCCGACCCGGTGGAAAGACAAAGTTGCCGTCCGGATTTTATGATTCTGATGTATCCGGTAATTTCATTCACCGATGCATCGATCCATACCGGATCGGCTGAAGCTTTGCTCGGAAAAAATCCGGATAAAAATTTGTTGACTTATTATTCGAGCGAACTTCAGGTTCGGGAGGATACGCCACCCGCTTTTTTTGCTCTTGCTGATGATGACGATGGTGTGCCTGCTGAAAATTCAATTCTCATGTATGAAGCCTTGCGAAAGAAGAAAATACCTGCCGAATTGCACATTTTATCAGAAGGGAAACATGGGTTTGGGCTTGGACTCAACAACAATCATGTGGCATCGTGGACGAACAATTTACAGCTCTGGCTCAACTGGCTGAACCATAGAAAAGATCTGAATTTGCCGAATAAGTAGTAATTTGAGTGGTGCGAAATCATCATTTTCAAGGAATTCCTGATTTGTTTATGCCTTTAATGATTGATCAAGAAAGTTGTTTCTTGGTCAGTCAAAATGCTGAATTTCTGTAGTTTGGTTGAGTTAATCTGTGTTTTGAATTCTTGCGGATCACTTGTTCTTTTTCTGTGCGGGTAGTGTTTCAGATGGATTAGCCAGGCCTTCGTTTCCGGTATCAGCAATATATTTCCAATGTCCGGTGGCATTTTTCTTCCAAACCGTCAGGTAAGTGCCATGCGAAGTTTCGTTCGAGGATGTGAAGGTCCAGAATCCATAGGTATAACCCAAGTCGCCGCTTTCAGCAATCACTGCATTGGCTGGTTTCCAGGTCAGGACAAACGAATTGTCGCTTTTCCCATGATAGCTCTTGATGAGATCCTGTTTTCCAACAATCGGCATGCGGTTCGGCTTTAGCAGAACCACGCTGTCGTGGGCAAATTCGATGAAGGCTTTTTGCATTCCATGATTTACTGAATAATCCGAAAAGGCGCTGTCAGCATCCATCAAAACCTGAGGATTGGCAACTGGTTTCTTTTCGGAACAGGAAAACAGAACTAAAAAGACAAACGTCAGGATATATGCATTTTTCATGGCGAAGAATTTGAAATTAGAAATAGAGTCCAGAAATCGAAATTAATAAAAATCTTGTTCAGAATAGAATTTGGTTGGTCTGATGCACAAAATATAAAATCACATTTCTATCTATTGATTTTCCCTGAATGTAATTTGTAAATAGTTTTGGAATTCTCTAATAACACAGCAATTTTTCATTAAATTTGGTTTATATAATAATTTCTATTTTTAATGGAAATTCTGTATATTCTCCATTCATTTATTAACTGAAGCTATGAAAATCAATACCTCGTTTTGCCTGCTTTCAGTACTTATTTTATCTCTCCTGAACAGCTGCAGGAAAGACTTCGATAAAGTTGTCCCAACCGTTAAAATCTCAGCTGTCACCAGTTTTACAACATCCTCAGGCACTTGTTTTGGCGAGATAACGACTGATGGAGGAGCAAAAATAACCGAACGTGGATTTTGCTGGGGAATAGCTCAAAACCCAACAACGGCCAATGAAAAAACAATCGATGGATCAGGGATAGGTAGCTTCACCAGAGTAATTATTGGACTTAATCCAGGAACTACTTATAATATCAGAGCTTATGCCATCAATTCTGAAGGGACAAATTACAGCAGCCAGTCAACCTTCACCACTTTGGCTTTGGCTCCGGTTTTAACTACGGTGGAATTATCTTTAGTCACTTCAACGACTGCAATTTGTGGTGGTAATATTGCCTCCGATGGTGGAAATCAGGTAACTGCGAGAGGAGTTTGTTGGGGCATAAGCCAGAACCCAGGCTTAACTGACAATAAAACTACTGATGGAACTGGATCTGGCGAATTTATAAGTTTGATTACAGGATTAAAGCCAGGCACCACGTATTATTTCAAAGCTTATGCAACGAACAGCATCGGAACATCATACGGGAATCTGGTAATCACACAAACTCCTGCGGTTTTGCCACTTTTAACAACAAAGGTAATAACGAACATTGCTGAAAACACAGCAACTTGTGGTGGTGATATCACAGACCAAGGTGGTGCAGCAGTTTTTTCAAGTGGAGTTTGCTGGAGTACCAGTCAAAATCCAACGATCACGGATAATAAATCGATTAATGGTTCTGGGTTTGATAATTTCACCTGCAATCTTTCAGATCTTACTCCAAATACCACATATTATATAAGGGCTTATGCAACAAATAGCGCTGGAACCGGATATGGAAATTCAGTTTCTTTTCAATCGTTGGAACCGGGTATTGGAACAGTCACGGATATGGATGGTCATGTTTATCATACTGTTACCATAGGAACACAGGTTTGGATGAATGAAAATCTGAAAACTACAAAATTTAGCGATGGAACAAGTATCCCCTTTATTACAGATAATTCTTCATGGGGTAATCTGGTCACTCCTGGCTATTGTTTGTATAACAATGAGGTTGCCAACAAAAATATCTATGGCGCCCTATACAACTGGTACGCTGTAAATACTGGAAAACTTTGTCCGAAAGGTTGGCATGTACCAACCGATGCCGAATGGACAACGCTGACAACATTTCTTGGAGGTGAAATCGTTGCGGGTGGAAAACTAAAAGAAACCGGTACATCCCACTGGAATCCTTTTTTAGATCCTGAACCCGTTACTACTAATGAGACTGGTTTTACTGCACTACCTGGTGGTTTACGTTTAACAGATGGTAAGTATTATAACATTGGCGATTTTGGTTTTTGGTGGAGTTCAACCGATGATGAAACGACAACAGCATGGATCCGTGCAATTCGGCATTGGCTAAGCGGTACGATTAGGAGCAGCACCAATAAGGAGGATGGCTTTTCAGTGCGTTGCCTGAAGGATTAAGTGTTCCTTATCATTTTAATCGTACTTCATTAGTTTGTTGATATAGACGGATTCCTTTTTCAAAATTAAAAATGGCATCACTGTTTTTCTTCCTGCTTTTTCTTTTTCCTGACCACCAGAATAGCTCCGGTAAGTGCGATCAAAGCTCCGGAAATGGAAAGTACTGAGAAGTGTTCTCCGGCGATCCAATCCACCTGTATCCAGGTCAGGATTCCCATCAGGATAAAAGTGATGATTGGATTTAAAACGATAATGATGCTGACTTTTCCGGCTTCAAGGTATTTCAGTGCGAGCGATAAACAAGCATACGAAATGAGTGTATTGGCTCCAAGAAATACCAGAAGCGCCCAGTAACCGAAACTTAGATGAGCCAGACTGGCGAAGTTGACAAACGGAAGGTAAATCAATACCGGCAAGCCGAAAATGAATACATTGAGTGTGCCAACAGAATAATTCAGGACCAGTTTTTTCTGCAATGCCGCATAAACGGCCCAGGTAACCGCTCCCGATAATGTCAGCAACATTCCTTTGGTATATTGACTTTCGTGTCCTGACATGGCACTGAGGTGTTGTCGGTAGAAAATGTAAAATCCAATGACAGCCAGCAGAAAGCCAGCCATTTGAATCCGCGAAATCTTTTCTTTGAAGAAAAATATTCCAAAAATGGCCAGCAATACCGGCCCTGACTGAATAGCAACCTGTGCATTGCTTGGGCTTGTATATTGTATTCCAAGCATAAAGCCGATGTAGTTCCATGCCAGTGCCAGTGACGAAATCACAATTAACAAAGAAGGTTTATACAGAATTTGAAGGCCTTTGGGATTCTTGAAGGCCATCCAGACGAACATTCCTGAAAATGCCAGTGAGAACCGAAACCACACGATGGTTGGCGAGTCGATTTCTTTGGAGGCAACTTTCAGCGCAATAGCCAAAACTCCCCACATCGAAACCGTAATGAGCGTATAAAATATTCCTTTTGCCTGGTTGGTCATTGGAGTTGTTGAAAAACTATATCAGATTTTCGAGCTTTCGTTCAACTAATTCTTTAACCTCCAATGCAATTTGTTTATGCGCCAGAGTTTCTATATCTGTTGGGGAATAGATATCGCCAGGATACCTGATATCGACACCAAAGTCATTTAAATCTTTCGGATCGATTAAACTGAATTCCGAATCAAATTCTTCGCATTCAGCAAGAAGAAACTCGATGTTGTGGGTTTTTCTTATTTCAACACCCTGAGCAATTAAAAATGCCTTCAGGTATTTTTCGACAACCTGTTGACAATGAAAACAAACTGCAGAAGTCGCGACAACCTCAAATTGAGTTAACTTGTCGATTACGATCAGATCATCTCCCGCTTTTGCAATCCATTGACGGATATAGTTTTTCGTTTCCTCGTTCATATCGGAATGCCTTCCTTTAGAACCTGACGAACAATATGTCCTGTTATCTTTTTGTTGGTTTCGAGCTGTGCTTTACTCAGAATAATAATGTCAGCAGGTATTCTTCTTTTTGCTAATTGTCTTCGAACCAATGCTTTCAAGTGCCGACATTCTGTATTTTCGTAGGTGGTATTGGTAACAACCATCAAATCAAAGTCGCTGTCTTCGGTGAAATCACGCCTTGCCCTTGATCCAAAAAGAAATACGGAACTTTCAGGAAAGTATTCGTTTACCAATTCCTTGATAATCAGAATAGCGTCAGATTGATTAGCAATTACCATGTGTTTTTCTTTCAAAGATATGAATAATCAACGATTGAATTGAAAATGAATTATCTCAACTGCGCGCCCAATTCCCGTTCGTAAGTAGAGACCAGTTTTTGCATGATTTTCTCAATCTGTTTGTCGTTCAGGGTTTTCTCATCATCGCGAAGAATGTAGCTGATGGCATACGATTTTTTGCCTTCCGGAACGCCTTTGCCTTCGTAAACATCAAACAAATCAACCGATTGGAGCAGCTTTTTTTCGGAGCGGAAAGCCCAGTCCCTTAATTGGTTATATTGAACTGATTTGTCAAGCAGCAAAGCTAAATCGCGGCGAACTTCAGGATATTTCGGAAGTTCGGCAAATACAACCTTATTGTTTTTCAATTCAATAAAGAGTACATCCATGAAGAAATCGGCGAAATATACCGGGTTGTCTATACTGAAAGCTTTCAGTGTTTTTCCGGAGACCACACCAAATGCAACCAACTTTTTGCCATTGATCAGGTATTGAATTCCTTCGGGGATTGACTCATTGGAGAAACCTTCAGTTTTAAGGTTGAGAATATCAAATCCCATTCGTTTTAAAACATTTTCAACATACGATTTCAGGAGGAAGAAAGTCGTTTTTACAGCTGCATTTGCCCAGTTTGCTATTTCTTTTTCACCGGTAACAAACAACGACAAATGTTCTTCTTCGCGATAATTTCGCAGAGGATTTTCTTTCAGGCTGCTGCCATTGAAGAAGTAGCAATTTCCGAATTCGTACAAGCGAAGATCAGGATTCTTTCGGTTGGCATTGTGCGCTATCGATTCCAAACCGCCATAAAGCAAAGTCTGACGCATACTTCCAAGATCGTTGCTCAGCGGATTAAAGAGCTTTACTGAACTGTCGATCGGATGAACCGGATTGTTTTCGTAATAGGATGATTTGGTGAGCGAGTTCGACCATATTTCGTTGAATCCTTGTGCTGTCAGCATTTCGGCAATCAAATTGCGAAGTTTGGTCGGATTGGGTTTTACTGAATATTGAAGTGACGAATTGACCTGGGTTGGCAAAGCGATATTATTGTATCCGTAGATTCGAAGAATTTCCTCAATCACATCCACTTCACGTTTCACATCCACACGATAGGGTGGAACCAGCAAACTCAAGCTGGTTTCAGTCTCGGCTTCGATTCGGATTTCGAGTGCATCCAGAATCTGTTTGATTTTCTCTTTTCCGAGATCCACTCCGATGAGCCGTCTGATGTTGGTGAAAGTCACATCCACCTGAAAATCAGCTACCGGATTTGGATAAATATCCACAATTTCCGAAGAGATTTCTCCACCGGCAACTTCTTTAATGAGCAATGCCGCACGTTTGAGCGCATAAATGGTTCCATTCGGATCGGTACCTCGTTCAAAACGGAAGGAAGCATCGGTACTGAGTGTATGCCGGCGGGCAGTTTTACGGACGGATACCGAATCGAACCAGGCACTTTCGAGGAATATGCCGGTCGTGGAATTTTTTACGCCTGAATTTAATCCGCCAAAAACACCGGCAATGCACATGGCATCTGATTCATTGCAAATCATCAAATCATCCGGATGCATTTCACGTTCGATTCCATCCAGGGTAATAAATTTTGAACCTGAGCCTGCAGTTCGAACCACTATTTTTCCACCTTTAATTTCAGCGGCATCGAAAGCATGCAATGGCTGACCAGTTTCAAAGAGCACAAAATTGGTCGCATCCACAATGTTGTTGATCGGTTTCAACCCGATGATTTTAAGCTTATTTTTCAGCCAGTCCGGAGATTCTTTTACAGTTACGTTCGAAATGGTCACTCCGGAATATCGCGGACAAGCTTCGGTATTCAAAACTTCAACCGGAATTTCGAGCGAATGATTATCGGCTTTAAACGCATCAACTGATGGCCGGGAATAGCTGATCGGATGTTTTTGTTTGATGTAGGCGGCCAGGTCGCGGGCAATACCGATGTGCGATGCACTGTCGATACGGTTGGGAGTCAAATCCACTTCGAGAACAAAATCCGATTCGATTTTGAAATACTGGCTGGCAGGAGTTCCGGGAACAGCGGATGAATCGAGGATCATAATTCCCTCGTGACTGGTACCAATCCCGATTTCATCTTCTGCACAAATCATGCCTTCCGAAGCTTCGCCCCTTATTTTTGATTTTTTAATTTTGAACTCATTCTCACCATCGTAAAGTGAAGTGCCAACAACTGCCACTACGATTTTTTGCCCGGCAGCTACATTGGGTGCACCGCAAACAATAGGTAGAATTTCGTTATTACCCACATTCACTGTTGTTTTGCTCAGATGATCCGAATCAGGATGTTTTTCGCAAGTCAGAACTTCACCGATTACCAGGCCGCGCAAGCCGCCTTTGATGGTTTCAACTTCTTCCATGCTTCCGACTTCCAAACCAATTTCGGTCAGGAAAGCCGATACTTCGTCCGGAGTATAATCGAGATTGATGTATTCTTTTAACCAACGGTAAGATATGTTCATATTGATAGTCTTTTACGTCTGAATTTCAATGAACGGCAAAAGTAAATAAAATTTGGGGGGATGGGAAGAAAAATGAAAGACAAAAATGACAAAATGGTTTGCAGTTATTACTTTAGGAAATGGATATGATATTTACTTTAGAACCTTGTTTGTTCTTCTGTTTTATGAATATTCCGGTGCTCTGCACCTTTACTCAGTTATTTTTGATCTTCCTACAAATATTCTGGTGCTCCGCACCTCTATTAAAATTCATGTGGGGATTTTTTTTAATGAATAAAAAAACTGATTCAGAGAACATAAAAGGTGCGGAGCACCGATTATATTTGTAGAACAAATCAGTTTCTCATATCCAAGGTGCAGCGCACCGAAATATTAAAAGCAATGGCTAATACTTTTACTCAATGCTATTTTCATCTTGTTTTTGCAGTGAAAAATCGGGATGCACTAATCAAGAAATTCTGGAAAAACGAATTGGAAATGTATATCACGGGAATCGTTCGAAACCATAAACACAAACTGCTGGCTATTAACAGTATGCCTGACCATATTCACATATTTATTGGTTACAATATTAATCAGTTAGTGCCAAATCTGATTGAGGAAATAAAGACTTCATCCAACTTATGGATAAAAAAGGAAAATCTTTCAAAATTTCATTTTGAATGGCAGAAGGGATATGGTGCATTTACACATTCTCATTCACAAATTGATGCCGTTGTCAAATACATTCTGAACCAGGAAGTCCATCACCAGAAGAAGTCATTCAGGGAAGAATATCTGGAAATTCTGAAGAAAAATGAGATCCAATTCAAAGGTGAATATGTGTTTGATTTTTTTGATGATGGGATAAGTTGGGACTAAATATTTCAATCACTTCACCCTCTAACATCCCTCCAATTCCTGAAAAACATCATGTTCCTGATTTTTCACGACTTTTATCAGCTTTGAAGCAAGACCTAATCTCTATATTTCCGCCCAAATCGGAAACCCAACGAATAACCTAAAAATCAAACTCCTATCACCCAATGAAAAAAATCGGGATTTCGCTTATCGCACTTGCAATAGCATTGATAAGCGGCAACATAAGTGTTGCACAAACCAGAGACATGAGTAATCCATTCTTTAGTGAATACCAGACCCCGTTTCAGGTTCCTCCTTTTAACGAGATTAAGCTGGAACATTTCAAACCAGCCATGGAGGCTGGTATTGTTGATCAGCTTGCTGAAATTAAATCAATCACCGAAAACAAGGAAGTTCCAAATTTCGGGAACACCATTCTCGCTTTTGACAATTCGGGCGAATTACTGACAAAAACACGAATCTTCTCCAACCTGAATTCTGCCAATACCAACGACCAGATGCAGGCACTGGCGCGCGAAATTACCCCAATGTTGTCGGCTCACCGCGACAATGTAATGCTCAATATGGATCTTTTCAAACGGGTAAAGGCCGTTTATGAAAATCGTAATTCCATGAACCTGGACCACGAACAATTGCGTTTGGTAGAAAAAATGTATAAAGATTTTGAACGTGGCGGTGCAAACCTTCCGGAGGATAAACAGGCAGACTTGCGCAAACTGAATGAGCAGCTTTCGATGATGACTTTGAAATTCGGAGAAAATACGCTGGCCGAAACCAACAAGAATTTCAAAATGGTGGTCGATAATAAGAACGACCTGAATGGGTTATCCAACGATGTGATTACCGCAGCTGCTGAACTGGCAAAAAAAGCAGGTCAGGAAGGGAAATGGATTTTCACTTTGCAAAAACCAAGTATGCTGCCATTTTTGCAATATGCCGAAAACCGCAGCCTGCGCGAAAAGTTATATAAAGGATACCTGAACCGCGGTAATTATGACAATGCTTTTGACAACAAGCAGGTCATTGAAAAAATTGTAAAACTCCGTGAAGAACGTGCAAAGCTCATGGGTTATCCGAATTTTGCTGCTTTCGTAGTAGACGAAAATATGGCCAAGACTCCCGAAAATGTTGACAATTTCCTGATGAAACTTTGGACTCCGGCTATCGAACGTGCTAAAAAAGAACGTGCCGACATGCAGGCTATGATTGACAAGGAAGGTGGAAAATTCAAACTTGAATCGTGGGATTGGTGGTATTATGCCGAAAAAGTGCGGAAAGCCAAATACGATCTCGATGCGTCGCAGCTAAAACCTTATTTCAAACTCGAAAATGTAATCGACGGAATGTTTTATGTTGCCAATAAACTGTATGGGGTGAAATTCATCCGGCGCACAGATCTTCCGGTTTACAACGAGGAGGTTTTGGCTTACGAAGTTCAGGAAGCAGATGGACGCCACATTGGAATTTTCTACATGGACTTTCATCCGCGCGCCGGAAAAAACAATGGAGCGTGGTGTACCGGCTATCGTTCACAATCCTATAAAAACGGACAGAAAATAACCCCGGTCGTTTCCATCGTGTGCAATTTTACGCGTCCGGCTGGTGATGTGCCAGCTCTGTTAAGTTTCGAAGAGGTGACCACTTTATTTCATGAATCCGGACATGCCTTTCACTCTTTGTTTACTGATGGACCATACAAACGTACTGCCCGCGATGTTCCCCGCGATTTCGTTGAACTTCCTTCGCAAATCATGGAAAACTGGGCTTCGGAACCTGAAGTTCTGCGCGTTTATGCCAAACATTATAAAACAGGTAAAGTCATTCCTGAAGAATTGATTTCAAAACTAACCAAGAGTGCCCAATTCAACCAGGGATTTGAAACCGTAGAATTACTGGCAGCCTCGCTGCTTGATATGGATTATCATACCAAACCATTTAACGGCGACGTGGCAGCATTCGAAAAAGCATCGATGGATAAAATTGGTTTAATTCCTGAGATTGAACCACGCTACCGTAGTACCTACTTTTCGCACATTTTCTCCGGAGGTTATTCTGCAGGATACTACGTCTACACATGGGCTGCGGTGCTCGATGCAGATGCTTTTGATGCCTTCAAAAAGAGCGGGAATCTGTTTAATCCTGAACTGGCGGCTAAATTTAGGACGCTGTTAACCAAATCGGGCTCCGACGAAGGAATGATCATTTATAAAAACTTCCGTGGACAGGAACCATCGATTGAACCACTGCTGAAGCGCAGAGGCTTGAAATAAAAACTGAACAAAAACAAATTTAAAACCTTATAACATGCAGAAAATTGGAATTACACTGTTTGCATTCGCACTTATTTTAAGTTCATGCAATCAGAAAAAAGAAGTTAAGAAAGACATGAACAATCCGTTTTTTAAAGAGTACACAACTCCGTTTCAGGTTCCTCCATTTAATGAAATTAAACTGGAACACTACATGCCGGCTACCGAGGAAGGAATTGCGGTGCAGCTTGCTGAAATAAAAGCAATTACCGATAACAAGGATGAAGCAACTTTCGATAATACCATTCTGGCTTTTGATTTGTCGGGCGATTTGCTGAACAACGCTGGCAATGTATTTTTCAACCTGAATTCGGCCAATACCAACGACGCAATGCAGGCTTTGGCCCGCGAAATCACGCCAAAACTTTCTACTCACCGCGACAATATCATGTTGAATAAGGACCTGTTCAAACGGGTAAAAGCGGTGTATGAAAAACGCAAGGATTTAAAACTCGATGCAGAACAACTTCGGGTGGTTGAAAAGTATTATCAGGATTTTGAACGCAGCGGCGCCAATTTGCCAGACGAGAAACAAGCTGAATTGCGGAAACTGAACGACGAACTTTCGATGGCTGAGCTTAAATTTGGTGAAAACGCATTGGCCGAGACCAATAAGAATTTCAAATTGGTGATCGATAACGAAGCCGACCTGAAAGGTTTACCAGCCGAGGTTATCGCAGCGGCTGCCGAGCTGGCTAAAGCAGATAATTTGGCTGGCAAATGGGTTTTTACTCTGCAAAAGCCAAGCATGCTTCCATTCCTTCAGTATGCCGAAAACCGGTCACTTCGAGAAAAACTATATAAGGGTTACCTCAATCGTGGCAACAACAGCAATGCCAACGACAATAAGGAAGTACTCGGTAAATTGGTGAAATTGCGCGACCAGAAAGCTAAGTTATTTGGGTTTAATAACTGGGCCGCATATGTTGTTGACGTCAACATGGCCAAGACTCCGGAAAAAATAAATGAATTCCTGATGAAACTCTGGACTCCGGCTCTCGAACGGGCGAAAAAGGAACGTGCCGACATGCAGGCCATGATCAATCAGGAAGGTGGAAAATTCAAAATTGAATCGTGGGATTGGTGGTTTTATGCCGAAAAAGTGAGGAAAGCCAAATACGATCTGGACGAAGCGCAGCTGAAACCCTATTTCAAACTGGAGAATGTGATTGATGGAATGATTTACACCGCATCAAAACTGTATAACATCAAGTTCATTAAACACACCGATCTGCCGTTGTACTGCGACGAAGCGATTACTTACGAAGTTCAGGAAGCCAATGGCAAACACATTGGTATTTTCTATATGGATTTTCATCCTCGTCCCGGAAAAAGTAATGGCGCATGGTGCACTTCATTCAGAAACCAGTCCTATAAAAACGGGAAAATGGTAACTCCTGTAGTTTCTATTGTTTGCAACTTTACGCGACCAAGCGGGAACACTCCAGCTTTGCTTAGTTTTGACGAGGTAACCACCTTGTTCCATGAATCAGGACATGCGTTGCATGGCTTATTTACTGATGGCCCATACCGTCGCACTGCCGGAAATGTTCCAAACGATTTTGTTGAACTTCCTTCTCAGGTTATGGAAAACTGGGCATTGGAACCTGAGGTTCTTCGTGTATATGCCAAACATTACCAGACCGGCGAAGTAATTCCGCAGCAACTGATTACCAAACTCGAAAAAAGCGCTCAGTTTAATCAGGGATTCGAAACGGTTGAATACCTCGCAGCATCTTTACTTGACATGGATTGGCATACCCAAGTCCTTAATACAGACGTTGAATCGTTTGAAAAAGCATCATTGGATAAAATCGGTTTAATTCCGGAAATAGCTCCACGCTACCGTAGCACCTATTTCTCACACATTTTCTCCGGAGGATATTCTGCCGGATATTACGTCTACATCTGGGCAGCCGTTTTGGATGCCGATGCATTTGATGCCTTCAAACAGAGTGGTAATATTTTCAACCCTGAAATTGCGGCTAAATTCCGCACCTTGCTTACCAAATCAGGATCAGACGAAGGAATGACTATTTATAAAAACTTCCGTGGTCAGGAACCTTCCATTGAACCACTTCTAAGACGCCGGGGATTGAAATAGGAAATATTCATTAGTCAATGGTCATTAGGAAAAAGACTCGTTTCGCAAATGCGGAACGGGTCTTTTTCGTTTTAGCATGTCTGACAGACATTCAAGGTCTTTTCCAAAATATGAAAAAGTGAGCATATTGAAAAATAAACAAAAAAATGGGGTAACCTTTTCAGAATTAGGTGAATAAATATATATTAAGATTTTCTCGTCTTTTATTAAGACTAAGGCAACAAATTTTATCCACTTAAAAAACTATTCTTATGGCAGATTTCACAAATGCATTTCAGTTGGTGATAGCCAATGAAGGTGGCTATGGCAACGATCCGGATGATCCGGGTGGCGAAACCTACAAGGGTGTTGCCCGAAATATCTGGAGTAAATGGTCGGGTTGGACAACCGTCGATATCTTGAAACGTCAATCCGATTTTCCAGCCAATCTTGACCGGGACTCTGATCTTCAGCAGGCAATTTCTGATTTTTATGAGGTTAACTTTTGGGATAAAATGAACGGTGATCAGATTACCAATCAGGATGTTGCCAATTCTGTTTTCGACTTCGGTGTCAATGCAGGAATAGCTACAAGTTCCTCGCTGGCTCAAATGGTGGTTGGAGCGAAAACTGACGGTGTGATTGGTCCAGATTCCATTTCATCCATCAACGAATTTAATCCGGAGCATTTTCTTGCAGCATTCACTGTTGCCAAGATTGCCCGTTACGTAAACATTGTTCAGAAACGGCCAACCAGTCGTAAATATTTCTACGGTTGGATTTGCCGTGCAATAGGTGAAAACGCCTAAATGCCTCTCCTAAATCCTCTCCGAAAGAGGGGACTTAAAGAATGCATTAAATAAGGTAACAGCTTAATAATTAAAAATATCCAACTATGAAATTTCAATATCCAACAACTATCGAATGCTTTTATCGAAGCGTTCATTGCTTTCCCTCATTGGGGGAACGGGAAGGGGGTTCCCTATGACTTTTCTATCCAATCTTTTTTCAGGAGGAGCAAGTACACTCGTCGATTCCGTAGGCAAAGTGCTCGATAATGTGATAACGACCAAAGAAGAAAAAATGCAACTTGATAATGAAATGCGTAAATCGGAATTTCAGTTTCAGGTAGATATGAAAAAGCTCTCTAACGACGAACAACAAATGATTCTGGGTGATATCAGTAGTGCCAGGCAACGTGAAGTTGCTGTTCAAACCAGCGAAAATGCTACCAAACTGTCGAAAAATGTTTCACCTTTTCTGGCGCTTGGAACTACATTTATCACGCTTTTACTCTTTTTTATCTTGATTTTCAGGCCGGGAACTGTTCCGGAATCAAGTAAGGAAATTATTCTTTACATTCTTGGAGTGCTTAGCGCAATCCTGACTCAAATCTACAGCTATTACTTCGGTTCGTCGCAAGGTAGTGCCGACAAGGCAAAAACTATTGCCGGAATTAAAACGAATTAATTTCGAATCCGATTCTCTGCCAACTCCTTTGGAGCAAGTAAATGCTGGCCAGAATCCATATTTTGTCATTTATAAGTCGGGCGGATTAGAAGTGCTTTTGTTAAATTCACTTCAATCCGCCTGATTTTTTTTAAGATTTCTCAGGAAAATAATAAAATGCTATCTTGCCTCAATCAACTGTTGGATGACCCGGTCAAGCCAATTGAATATGATTACGAGAAGTGAATATTATTTGCCAGTAAAGAATTGAACGGTCATTTTGGCTTTGAAATTAATTTTTAACAAACATAAATATGAAATTTGTGCTGATCCAAAAATCAATCCTGCATTCAGCCCTCCTGCTTTTTGCAATTTTCCTTTCTTATGAATCTCCTGCACAATCAGTTCAATTACCCCGGGAATGGAAGTTTCAACTGGGTGATAATCCGGATTGGGCCAATTTGTCATTTAACGACTCCGACTGGGGTAAGAAAAAGCTGGCTACAAGTTTTGCCGCAAAAGAATTGAAAGACAATGTTTTTGCCTGGTACCGGATAAAATTGATCATTTCTTCGGACATGAAAAGTGCTGTAGAAAAGGGAAAAGGAATAAAATTGAAGCTGGGAAAGATCGATGATGTCGATCAGACTTTCTTTAACGGGAAACTGATTGGGCAAACCGGTTCTTTGCCTCCGCATTATGAAACCAAATGGGATGCAGAGCGGATTTATACCATACCCGCCAACGAAGTTCAATGGGATAAGGAAAATGTTATTTCTGTGAGGGTTTTCAGTCTGGATAATTCCGGAATTGGAATGTATCAGGGTGATTATAATTACAGACCAGTTCAATGGACCGATTCAATTTCAGTACAACATGTTATTACAGAAACTGCGAATCATGGATTTTCTGCTAAGATTTCATTTACAAATTCAGGACAAAATGCATTTTACGGAGCAGCAAAATATTGGGTATCAGATATTGCCGGTAAAATATTGTTTACTGAAACAAAACCTTTCGAATTAAAAGCTTCAAAAGGTTCTGTAAACAGTGTTTCCTTTACTGGCTTTCAGCCTGACAAAAATGATATTTTCAAGGTAGGATATCTGATCTCAGTAAATAATAGTACCGCCACATTGAAGAATGAAGAGATTTATTTGGCTAATAAACAAGTTGAAATTAAGGTTGCCAAAGAACCAAATCCTGTTGTAGAAAACAAAATTCAGGATGTGTTTAATTCCATTCCTTTTCAGGATCAGCAATTGCAAGGATACCTGGGCACTCGCCTGAAGCAAAACCTCGAAGAACGAGTCCTGAAAGTTGATGAAGATGGAATTATGGATGGTTATTTACAACGGCCGGGCAATCATCCGTGGATTGGTGAACATGTCGGTAAATATCTTGAAACCGCTTGCAATGTCTGGAAAAATACGCATGATCAGCGGCTTAAAAAGCAGATGGACCGCATGATGTATGAATTAATCCATACGCAATTGGCCGACGGTTATCTGGGGACTTATTCGCCTGACGAATATTGGACAAGCTGGGATGTCTGGTCGCATAAATATAACCTGTACGGTTTGCTTGCCTATTATACTGCAACCGGCTACCAGCCGGCTTTGGATGCCTGTAAAAAAATGGGCAATTTGTTATGCAAAACCTTTGGAAACAATCCCGGACAACGTGACATTATTTTGGCAGGTGAACATGTTGGAATGGCTGCCACCAGTGTTTTGGATCCCCTGGTTGAATTGTACCGGTACACCGGCGAAAAAAAGTACCTCGATTTTTGTTATTATATTCTGGATGCCTGGGAACATCCCAATGGACCGAAAATTATCAGTTCTTTGTTGAAAACTGGTAAGGTGAGTCAGGTGGCCAATGCGAAAGCCTATGAAATGCTTTCGAACCTGGTTGGATTAACCAAATTGTATCGCCTTACCGGAGATACCAAACTCCTGAAACCGGTTCTGATTGCCTGGCAGGATATTGTTACGAACCGTTTGTATGTTACCGGATCAGCCAGTTCCATGGAACATTTTCAGGAGGATGAATTCTTGCCTGCCGCTAACAATGATAATATTGGCGAAGGATGTGTAACCACAACCTGGATTCAGCTCAATCAAAATCTGCTGGCAGTTACGGGCGAATTAAAGTATGCCGATCAGATTGAAAAAACTATTTACAATCATTTGCTCGGAGCCGAAAATCCGGAGACCGGTTGTGTGAGTTATTATACTTCATTGATGGATAAGAAACCCTTTTCCTGCGGAATTTCCTGCTGCACTTCGAGCGTTCCCCGAGGAATAGCCATGATTCCATACTTTGCATTCGGGAATATAAAAAATGTTCCAACTGTGATGTTATACGAACCCGCAAGTTACCATGAGGAAATCACGACCAGCACGAAGGAAGATATTGATTTATCGCTGGAAATTGCGGGCAATTTTCCTGAAAACGGAAATGCAGTGATTACCGTAAAAAGTTCGAAAACTGCCACTTTTCCCATTGCATTAAGGGTTCCATCCTGGAGTGTTTCTTATGTTGCTGATGTGGAAGGCTACCAATTCAAAGGAACTCCGAACCAATATCTTTCGATTAACCGGGAATGGAAAGCAGGAGATCAGATCAAAGTTTCTTTTGAAATGCCGGTTCAAATCCTTTCCGGAGGTAAAAGTTATCCCGGTCAGCTTGCCTTTCAAAGAGGTCCGCAGGTTTTGGCGTTTGACGATTCGCTAAATCCAGGTATCAAAATCGAAGCAAATCAAAAACTATCTGTTGAAAAGCCCGAAAGTAAAAGCTTTGAAGGCGTTTTACCAAGGCAATGGATTGGAAAGCAGGTATTTTCATTGAATGAATCGGACAAAACGAAACAACTATTGATTTTGGTACCTTTTGCCGATGCCAGTCAAACCGGAGGTGCAGTAAAAGTATGGTTGCCATTGCGCATTAGTAATTAA
>CAILJH010000101.1 GCA_903834475.1 uncultured Prolixibacteraceae bacterium
GGCGAAAAAATGACACAAACCGGCGAAGCAATGGTATATGGCTTTTGCATCCCAACTCTAGCACCTAACCGCAGAAACGCAGAAGCATTTGCTGCCTTTTTATTGGATAGGAGCAAGGGGTTGAAAATTATGGCTAAAAATGGACAACCTCCTTTGGTAAAACCTTTGGTAGAAAAATTTGATAGCTTACCTGAAATTTTGAAACCGTATTGCCAAAAACCGAATTAAATTCTTGCAATTTTTTAATAAAAAAGCCGATAGCTCAAATCTGAACTATCGGCTTTTTACATTTATTTATTTAGAAGTAATTTCGGCTTCCAACTACCAACTTCCGTCTTCCGTCTTCCGTCTTCCGTCTTCTGTCTTCCTTCTTCCGTCTACTTCTTAGCTTTCTCAGCTTTGATAGCTGCTTGTGATGCAGCCAGACGTGCAATAGGAACGCGGAATGGTGAGCAACTCACATAGTTTAAGCCATTGCGGAAACAGAATTCTACAGAAGCAGGATCGCCGCCTTGTTCGCCGCAAATACCCACTTTAAGTTTTGGTTGAGTTTCGCGTCCTTTGGCAACCGCCATTTCAATCAATTGTCCTACACCTTCCTGATCAATCGTCTGGAAAGGATCGGCAGCCAGGATTTTGTTGTCGGTATAATCCTGCATAAAACCACCGGTATCATCGCGACTGAATCCAAAAGTCATCTGGGTGAGGTCATTGGTGCCAAATGAGAAGAACTGAGCTGTTTTAGCCATTTTGTTGGCCAATAAACAGGCACGTGGAATTTCAATCATAGTTCCGTAAAGATATTCGATACTTGCAACGCCAAATTTAGTACAAACTTCAGCATATACTCTGTCGACTATCACTTTGGTAAAATCAAGTTCCGTAACATCACAGGTTACAGGAACCATAATTTCAGGTTTAGGTGTTTTGCCTTCTTTGATCAACTCAACGGTAGCTTCAAACAAAGCACGGATTTGCATTTCGGTTACTTCAGGATAGGTAATACCTAAACGAACACCACGGTGTCCCATCATAGGATTGGATTCATGCAATGCTTCTCCGCGTTTTGCAACAGCTTCGGCAGTGATGCCTAATGCTTTTGCCAATTCAGCCTGATTTTCGGCTCCCTGAGGAACGAATTCATGTAAAGGTGGATCCAGTAAACGGAAGGTTACAGGTAAAGTATCCATGGCTGCAAGTGTTCCTTTGTAATCTCTTTTTACGAATTCAAACAATTCGTCTAAGGCAGTGCGACGTTCAGCTTCACCTTCGCTTAAAATCATTTTACGTAATAAGAATAAAGCTTTTTCGGTACCTTTACCATAAAACATATGTTCTGTACGGAATAAACCAATACCTTCGGCTCCGAAACTACGGGCTATCGCTGCATCAGCAGGGGTGTCGGCGTTGGTACGAACACCCATGGTACGGAATTTGTCGGCAATTCTCATGAATTCCTGAAAACGTGGGTTTTCGGAAGCATCCATCAAATCGAGGGTGCCAATAAATGCATGACCTTTGGTTCCGTCCAATGTTAACACATCACCTTCTTTGATGACGATACCTGTTTCTTTGATGGTTGCTGTTTTTGCATCAACATTTACATGAAGAGCACCAGCACCAACAATGCAACATTTTCCCCAACCACGGGCAACCAATGCTGCGTGTGAAGTCATACCACCACGGGCGGTTAAAATACCGTCAGCAGCACGCATACCTTCTACATCTTCTGGGTTGGTTTCTTCGCGAACCAATAAAACTTTTTCGCCTCTGCGTTGCCATAAAACGGCATCTTCAGCAGTAAAAACCACCTTACCCACTGCAGCACCAGGTCCTGCAGGTAATCCTTTTACGAAAGGTTTCGTATCTTTCAGCATGGCAGGGTTGATAATTGGGTGTAATAATTCATCCAATTGAGCAGGGTCGAGACGCAATACCGCTGTTTTTTCGTCGATACGGCCTTCAGCCAGCATATCCATCGCCATGTTCAGGGCAGCTGTACCGGTACGTTTGCCAACGCGGCATTGTAACATAAATAATTTGCCTTCCTGAATCGTAAATTCGATATCGAGCATGTCTTTGTAAGCATCTTCCAGGCGATTACGGATTTCAAACAATTCTTTGTAAGAATCCGACCATATTTCCTGCATGCTGTGCAAATGTTTGTTTTGTTCGTTCTTGGTGTCGTCGTTCAATGGACTTGGAGTACGGATACCTGCTACAACATCTTCTCCCTGGGCATTGATTAACCATTCACCATAAAATGAATTGTCGCCCGTGGCAGGATTACGGGTAAATGCAACTCCTGTCGCAGAAGTATCACCCATGTTGCCAAATACCATCGCTTGTACGTTTACAGCAGTACCCCATTCATCAGGAATACCTTCGATACGGCGGTAAGAAATCGCTTTTTTACCGTTCCAGCTTTTGAAAACAGCTTTGATGCCACCAAATAATTGAGCTTCTGCATCATCAGGGAATTCTTGACCCAAAGATTTTTTTACTGCTTTTTTAAATTCTTCTGCCAGGAATTGTAAATCTTCAGCAGTTAAATCGGTATCAGAATTGTATCCTTTAGAATGTTTAAAGGCGTCCATCATTTCTTCCAATGATTTACGGATACCTTTGCCATCTGTTGGTTCCATGCCTTCTGCTTTTTCCATAACCACATCGGCATACATCATAATTAAACGACGGTAAGAATCCCATACAAAACGAGGATTATTGGTTTTTTTCAATAAAGCAGGAATTGTTTTTGAGCTCAGCCCAATATTCAACACAGTGTCCATCATACCAGGCATAGAGCTACGGGCACCTGAACGACAGGATAACAATAAAGGATTTTCTGTATCCCCATATTTCATGCCCATTGCATCTTCCACTTTTTTCATTGAACTCCAAACTTCTTCAGTTAAAGAAGCAGGTAATTGGCAATTGTTGTCGTAATAAGCAGTACAA
>CAILJH010000102.1 GCA_903834475.1 uncultured Prolixibacteraceae bacterium
ATAGCGGAAAACAGGACAATTTCACCCAACTAATTTATCTTATTATCAACATTTTATAAAATATTTCATTAAAACATTAAAAATAAATTTTTTTTTTGATGGAACATTTTGTAATTTTAATCAGGTTCTTGTTTTTCAGACAAATCATCCACCAACTGTCTTTAAAACCTTCTATAAGTCAGCAGATAAAAAAAGTGACTCCGACGAATTGAGTTGTTTCCGATAAGATGTATAGCATCTTATAATTGGCCACCTGAATTCTATCTAAGCTGATATTTATTGCAAACATCTATTTTTTCTCTTGTGGAATGTGCTTATGGTACGTTACGTTGGCATTGCCATTTTCAAAATTTAACTGCCTTCATTTAACCGTTATTTCTCAAACTGCTATTGAAGACTACTTTCCCTTCATGCCGAATTATTAAAATCAAATCACAAACTAATTTATACGAATATGAAAAAGTGTATCCTTTTATTCATCGGTGTAATCCTTTTCACAATCGGATCAAATGCACAAACTACAATTGGCAGTAACTTCACAGTAAACACGACCTTGACCGTTGCCAACAGTCCGTATGTTGTTACAAACAATATTAATATTAACGACGGGGTTACTGTGACTGTTGAAAAGAATGTTGTAATCAAATTTAATTCCGGAAGGTATTTACAGGTAATTGGAACGCTGAACGCCAAAGGCGTAACCTTTACTGCCAATGCCAGCACCAACAAAGGCTTCTGGGATGGTATCTATGTTTCTTACACGAGTTATAATCCAGGTAGTGTAACTCTGGACAGCTGTACTGTTGAATATGCAAGTAATATTTATTGTAGAAACGGACAACTATCATTAAAAAAATCGATCCTGAATAATTTTAGCGCATATGGCGTTCAGGTTGAAAGCAAAGGAACTTTAAACATTTCAGAAACCACCATTAAAAACACCAACTATCCTATATATCTAAGCGGTCCCGGAACACTAAAGGCAGGAAGTGGTAATATTTTAACAGGAAATTCAAACAATACTGTTTATCTCAATTTTCAGGATATCCCGGGGACTTTCTATATGCCAGATTTGGGTATTCCGTATCGATGCAATTATTTGAGGGTTACTGAAACCGGCAATTTATTGATTTCGCCGGGAGCCAATCTTTGGTTCGTTAATTGTGAATTTACGGTTCAAGGAAAAATAAAGGCACTTGGAACCAGTGAAAAACCGATTGTTTTCGATATGCATCCGGGAGTCTCCTATTACCTCGGAATAAATTTAACAGCCAGCGCAGTTGATACTGCCTGTATTTTCCAAAACTGTATATTTAGAAATGCTAAATATGATAATGATGCTTATGTAGCAATGGGAATTGATGGTGCGTCACCAAAATTCGAAAACTGCTTATTTACAAGCAATGGACGAAACCTGATGGTAACCGGAATCAGCAAACCAACATTTACCAATTGCAATTTTGGACCTTCAACCATTTTAGGCGGGGAGTCATATAACCTTGGAATTGATATGAATGCCAATGTTGATTTTTCTTCCGATTCCATCAAATTTAATCCCAACGAAATACGTGCAGTAAGAATACTTCCATCAACAGTTATCGATGATGCACATTTAAAGAAAATATCCTTCAAAAATATTGAAAACATCACCTACTGCCTCTATGGTACAACCACGGTGCAGGATACAGCATCATTAATAATCGATCCGGGAGTAGTAATCAAATGCAGGTATTACTATTCAATGATTACAGCAAACGGAACTTTAACCGGAATTGGTAACGATTCGGAGCCCATCGTTTTCACCCATCTTGCTGACGATAACTTCGGAAATCCGAAAGATTCCGAAAACAACGGACAAGCAGGAATAAGCAACAGTAATTCAGGCAGGATCGCCTTATACGGTAAAAAAAACACTTCGAAAATTGAAAACTGGAAAATCTATTACGGCGGGTACGACTCGAATAACTGGGCGGTATCTGTTGCAAATGGGAACATTGTAAGTAAATGCGAAATTAAAAATTCGTACCGTGGAATTTATTTCTATGATAATGCCCAACTTCTCAATAATGCATTCCTGAATATAAATTACTATCCTGTAGGAAGATATGTAAATAAGGGAGCTCCCACATTGATAGGCAATACCGTCTCGAATGTAGGTTATATCGGAATATTTATTCCTGATTTTGGAAGTGATTCGCCGACCCTTAATTCGATGGATTTTGCAGGATTCACGAATGTAGCATATATGATTGATGGTGAACGAACCATCGCTCAAGGAAATATTCTTTCTATCGACCCTGGTGTAGTAATTAAATTTGTTGATTATGGAAGATTGATCGTAAATGGCGCCATTAAAGCAGTAGGAAAAGCCAATAAAAAGATAATTTTTACTTCCTACTACGATGACTCAGCCTCAGGTGACTCCAATAATAATGGAACGGCGAATGTACCTGGAAATCAGGATTGGTCAGGTCTGGATTTTGGGGGAACTTCAAGCGACAATGATAATATCTTAAAGAATTGTGAAGTACGCTATTGCGGGTATTATTGGTGGGGCCGAAGCGCTGCAATACAAATGACCGATTGCAAAGTCGCTATCGATTCTACTATGGTAAATTTCACGAGGCTATGTGCGCTGGGAATTTATGGCAATGCCAATCCGGTTATTACAAACAGCCTGTTTTACAATCTGGGGAACGCACCCATTTATATGGATATGTTTTCGAATCCAACCTTCACCGGAAATAAAGTTGCCAATCTACCCCGAATTGGGCTACTTATTCGAGGCGGAACACTCAATGGAACCATTCCGTCAAGAAGTTTTGCCGGTTATGACAATATCACCTATATCGTAGAAGAGGGCATGACAGTTAACGATCAACTTACAATTCCTGCAGGTCTGATATTTAAAGGAGGCGCCCCCTGGTATATAAGAGGGAAACTCAACATACAAGGAACGGCTGAAAATCCGGTTGTATTTACAACAATGGAAGACGATATGTATGGCAACCCGAAAGATATACAACTAAATGGACAAGCTGGTTTGAATAATTCAGGTAACTATTTTGTTTTCTATGACGAAGCGAATGACAACAGCACTATCGAACAAGCATTGTTTCGTTACTCTGCTTCAAATTCAGTACAAATGACGAATGCTTCACCTAAGATACTGAACACAACATTTCAAAACTTGGCATACCCTGGAATTGCAATGGCAGGCTCAAGTACTCCAACCATAAACGGATGTACTTTCAATAACGCCGTATTCCCGTTCACTACTTCTTTGGTGACCTATCCGGCAGAAACAAGCGGAAATACAATCACGGGAACAACCGGAAGGGCTATTCGGATTTCTGATGAAACACTTACAAAAGATGTAACTCTTATCAAACGCGATTTTGCGGGAATAACAAACATTCCGTATTTCTTTCAGAACTATACGGTTGGAACAGGTGCTAAACTCACGATCAGTCCGGGTTTAGTATGTAAGTTTGGACAAAATGGATACTTAAATATTCAGAATGGGCTTATTGCAAAAGGCGGCAGCACCGTTGATAGTACCATTGTTTTTACAGCCGACCGCGATGATTTTTATGGAGGTGATACATATAATGATGGTGACACCAATTTGCCAGGAAATGCACATTGGCAGGGTATCTATTTTTATAACGAGTCAATCGATGAAAACTGCCTTCTGGAAAATTGTATTTTCAAGGATGGTTCTTACTCCTATTATCCGATGTATGATTGGGGTGCATCGAACTGCCGGGGTGCAGTAACCTTAAATAATGCTTCACCAACTATAAAGAACTGTCTGTTCGAAAGCGATTACTTTGGAATTATATCCATTGGAACTTCCTTGCCAAAAATTACCAGTTGTGACTTTGTGAGTACAGACCCCACCTACGGCTATGGAGTATGGAATCAAACTGCAACAAACACAGTAACTGCAACAGGTTGCTGGTGGAACAGTAATACCGGGCCAAGACATGCCTCAAATCCCGGAGGATTAGGAGAACGGGTTTCCAACTACGTGGTTTTTGATCCCTGGGCACTTCAACTTGCCAAACCGGTTCTGGGCGATGTAAGTATGAATGGAGAAGTAAAACCATACGATGCCTCGTTAGTTCTGCAATATGCTGCAGGGAATATTACTCTGAGCGATAAACAAAAAAGTGTGGCCGATGTAAGTGGAAACGGGATGATTTCGGCCTACGATGCTTCTTTGATTTTGCAATACAGCGTGGGCCTGATCACTCGTTTTGATCCAGATCCACTGGGAACTAAAGCAGCCTCCATAAACGAACTGGCAACCATCTCATTCCCTGATCTGATTAGCGAACCGATTAAAAAGACATTTGAAATTCCGCTGATAATTTCTACTGCCAAGGAAATCAAAGCACTGGATTTGAAATTTGCAATCAATCAGAATCATATCAGATTCATTCATCTGAACAAATTGAATCTTCCCACTGGCTTGTCTATCGAAACTGGATATAATGCTCAAAAGGGAGAAATCTCCCTCGTAATGGCTTCGGCTTACGACCTGAATCTAACCAATCAGCCCTTGGTCCTCGAGTTTGAATTTATTGATTCTGCAATCACTGAATCTCAGTTCAGCCTAAACCTGGCAATGGCAAACGATAATTTCATGAATGACGTTCCGGTAAATGCAACAATCAGCAACAAGTCCTCCGTTACCGGATTGAATAATCCGTCGCAAACGTTGCAACCTGATGTTTTTGTGGACCAGGATGGCATTCACACACGCTTCGAACTATCGAAAACCAACCAAAACCTTTCTATTCAGGTTGTTGATTTGACAGGTCGCTCACTTTATAAAAGAAATGTCAGAACCCAAAGTTCCGGCCTTCAATATTTTGATCTGCCTTTTGCCGATTTCGTCAATCCGAACAGGGGCATTTATATCGTGAATTTGAAAACTGATGACTTCAGTTATTCAAAAAAAATTCTGATAAAGTAAACATTCCGGATGAATGGAATCTGCTAAAAATTAAGCGGATTCCAATTCTCCGGAATGCTATCGTTTTAGATGAAACCGCATTTTTGCCGAATAATACTTCTTATTTTAAGCAAGAATGCAATACTGGAAACAGAACCAGACACTAAAATAAAACTGATACAGATGAATAAATTAATCAGATATAGACTTGCTTCCTGCTTATGGACCTGGTGCTTCATGGTGTTTTTGACAGGTACGACAGTTGCGCAAACAACCATAGGTTTCAGCATCCAGGGAGCAACCGTTTTAGAAAAAGACACTTTCACCCTGGCAGTGAAAGCCGATTCCCTGCTCACAGGGAAAAATGTTTACGCCTTCCGTTTCGGTATCTCGTACAACGCCGATTACTTCGAATTTCAAGGAATCGATTCCGTTGGATCAGTTCTAACTGACTGGGGAATCCCAACCTTCAACAAAAAAACTCGCGGCCAGATTATTATCGCCGGGGCAGGTTCTAAACCACTAACAGGTGACGGAAATATGATCTACCTCCGGTTTAAAGCTTTGCGTGGCGGATATTGGTTGACCATGGATAATATTTCGGGCCAAAGCTATCTGAACGAAGGTTCACCGGCAATGACCTGGAAAAGTAATTACGTCCAAATTAATTACCGTTCATATCCAGACATTTATCCCGACGACATTCAGCTTTTTGTGGGCGATGAAACACAGATGTATGTGGGCGGCGGTACTGATCCATACATTTACAATGTGGTGGATACAGCCGTTGCTGTGATCAGCAGCGCGACCAGGGTAAAAGCAAAAAGCCCCGGGTACACCAAAGCTTATGTAACCGATAAGGATGGTGAGAAATCGTATATGAGCGGAAACATTGATGTTCGTGCGGTCAAAATGAGCGTGATGCGCAGTACGGCCTGGCCTAATGACACCTTCTATTTGCCGGTAAAAATTGAAATCGCACCCGGAACAAAAATCTACTCCGGATATTTTGAACTCTCGTTTAACACCAATATTGAGGGAATAAAGAGTAGTGTAAAAAACGGAGATTTTGATATTTCCCTGCAAAACAACGCAGTAACCAACCTCGTCAGGGTTTCATTTG
This sequence comes from uncultured Prolixibacteraceae bacterium, assembly GCA_903834475.1. Taxonomy (GTDB): domain Bacteria; phylum Bacteroidota; class Bacteroidia; order Bacteroidales; family Prolixibacteraceae; genus Aquipluma. The sequence goes on from CAILJH010000102.1 coordinate 6,087, forward strand.
CTTCAACCAACGGGATAAACGGAAACGGAATTCTCTGTTATCTGGGTTTCAAGGCTGTAAATAGCGGCAACCACTATTTTACACTTCAGAACTTGCAATTCAACGAGTCACTTCGGGCGTTTTCAACCAACGATTTTGTGGAAGTTTATTATTTGCCTTCCTTAAATATTTCTCCTAACAGTGGTATCTTGATGTGGGGAACCACCCAGAAAATTACGGTGACAAACGGAACTAACCCGTTAAGCTATAAAGTTTCAAATCCAAATCTTGCAAGCATTGATGTACAGGGCTTCCTGACTGCTTTATCAGGCGGAACAGTCCAGGTTACTGCAACCGACTTTCATGGAGCAACCAAAAACAGCGGTGACTTTCTGATTCTTGACAATGAGTTTTCAATCACAAATTCAGATGCTGTTCTGGATAAAGATGTCCGTGTTCCGATTGCCAGCACTTTACTTCCGGGTGGAAAATCAATTTTCGATTTCGATGGAACGATTTCCTTCCAAGGGAATGATGTCGAATTTAAAGGTCTGGAAGGAGTTGACCAGCAAATGCTAACCGAATACGTTCAAACCGGAAATTCGGTACACATCGTTGGAGCCACTTCAACCGGTGTCCAATCCGGTAATCTATGCTATTTAAAATTCCGGCTGAAAAATACCGTAGCGCTGGGTCAGCAGACCACCATTACACTGAATTCTATGGCAGCGAATGAATCGTCTCTTCACTCAACACTCATCAATGGAAAAATTACACGCGTTGAGCAGGTTAGCTACAGACCAATAGCAAAAGCTGGGCCAAAGCAAACGGTTCCCGAAGGTCAAACTGTTCAGCTCGATGGATCAGCATCGTTTGATGAAGATGGCAATCCTTTAACTTATTTATGGACTGCTCCTGCAGGAATTACACTGGACGATAACACCTTCGTAAAACCTACATTTATTGCTCCTGAGGTGAAAGTCAATACCAATTATGTTTTCACTTTAGTTGTAAACGACGGAACCGACAACTCCGACCCTTCAACCGTAACAATAACTGTTCTGCAAATAAACAAACGCCCTGTTGCCAATGCTGGTCCAAATAAAAGTTACAACGAAGGAACTTTCGTTTCGCTCGATGGCAGCCTTTCAAAAGATCCTGATGGAGATGTGATTTCCTACAAATGGACCTCAATGGATGGAATCATCCTTTTTGATGCGCTGGGAGTGTCACCTTCGTTTAATGCCCCGCAAGTTAATAACGACAAAAGTTATCGTTTCAAACTCGAGGTAGCTGACGGTATACTAACTTCTCTTCCCGACACAGTTGTAATCACAGTTGTAAACCTGAATAAAAAACCGGTAGCTTTTGCCGGTGGAGATCAGACCGTGAACGAAGGCGCAATCGTTCAACTCGACGGATCATTATCAGCAGATGCTGATGGAGAGGTCATATCTTTTAAATGGGTTGTTCCTGCCAATGTAATTTTATCGTCGGCTACCGTGAGCAAACCAACATTTACTGCACCACAGGTTCACCGCGATTCGATTTTGGTTCTTTCGCTGGTTGTAAACGATGGTCACATCAATTCGGATACCGATAAAGTTTCCATTACCGTCAAAAACCTGAATCTGCTAAGTTCCGAAGCACAAATATTAAATGCTTCATTAACCGGCGCTGATTCGACCAAAGTAAATCAGGCTGCACTTCAGGTCATTTTATATTTGCCTTACGGAACCGATCCGCGTGCACTGGCACCAACTTTTCAGCTATCACCAAAAGCATCAATTGTGCCGGCCGGCGGGTCAATCCGGAATTTCACTACTCCCGTTTCTTATACTGTAACCGCTGAAGATGGAATAACAAAAAAAGTATATTCAGTCAGCACGTTTGTTCCGACCATTACTTTAAAAAGAACGCTGGCAGCGGGATGGAACTGGATTTCGCTAAGCGCCATTCCACCCGATCTGAAAGTTGGATCTGTTTTGGGAAGCCTCTCACTGACCAATCTCGACTATATCAAATCGTCCATTGCTTCGACTACTTTTTATACGCCTTCAGGCTGGTTCGGCGATTTGAACACCTTGCCGCAACTGGAATTGTTAATGCTCAAAAAGGCAAGTTCACAGGTTTTTACCTTATCCGGAAAAGAAATCAATCCTTCGCTGACATCCATCCCCGTTTCTTCTGGATGGAACCGTATCGGCTACATTCTCAAAGGCAACGCTGCCCTTGGTGGTGCATTTGAACCGACAAGTCTGCCTACCGGAGATATCCTTTTGAAAAGTAAAGAAGCATCGGCCATATATTATCCGGCATCGGGTTGGATTGGAGATTTGGATTCACTCCGGGTACTGAACGGATACATGATGAAAACAGTTGCCAGCAGCGATCTGAAATACAAATCATCCAGTGCCAGGCTCAAGTCAGCAAGAAACAATCTTTTCACATTAAAAGGATTACATGAATTGTATCAGATTAATCCGCCATCCTTTGAATATTCTGCAAATCTTATCGGAGAGCTGGTCAATCAAGCAGGCGAAAACCTAATCCGGAGAGGGGATCTTTTGATTGCCTACTCAGGAGTTGAACCTCGTGGAGTAACTGAGGCACTTTTTGTTCCGGATTTGAACCGGTACGTTTTCCTGTTGACCATGTTTTCGAACTCCAATCTTGAGAAGCTAAATTTTAAAATAAAATTGGCGTCGGATAATCTGGAAAAACCTTTAAACGAAAAGGTAGTCTTCAGTATCAATGAGGTTTACGGGCAAGCCATGAACCCCTACACGCTTCATTTGCAGAATTCTACCGAAGTTCAGAATTCTGAAATTGATGGCTCAGTTTATATTTTCCCAAATCCGGTTAAAGAGGTGCTTCAAATCAGATCAGACGACAAAATAATTTCCATCACCCTATCCGGTTTATCAGGAAACTGCATCCAGATTCTGAACAACATTTCAGAAAACAACTTGATGATTGATACCCGGAACCTGGTTTCAGGAGTGTATATCCTGAAGATTGAAACATCCAGAGGCACACTGATCAGGAAACTGATTAAATCCACAAGCTGATAAGGACTCATAATCAAACATACAACTTTCATGGAAACAGAATCAAAAATCCATTTAGCTGTTGGAAAAATGAAAAATAAATGAGAAAAACTCCCGATTATGAAAAAATATATTCCTAAAAATAGTCAGTTACCTTTTTCCGGAATTCAGGACGAATTCAGGAAGGACAGATGGAGCCTGAAAAGATTCAGAATAAAAATCTTCAGAATCCTGGCGTTTGCCCTGCTTGTCTGGTTACCCGTTGTTACCAATGCAGCTCTTACGCTACCTGCTATCCCGAGCAATGGTAGCCTGGCCAAACGGTTTGAGCTAAGCACTGAATTAGTTTTCAGGGTAAAAGTGGGCGAAACCTATTTACCAAGTGGTGCTTTGATATCGTACATCAACGGCGAAATCCGCGGTGCTCAGACGGCTTCGGTAAATTTCCCCGCTACCGGAAATAATGTTTATAAAATTCTGGTTTTCAACAATAAGGCGATTGACGACACCATTCGGTTCAAATACTATGACGTATTCAGTGATAAAATATATGACATTAAGGAAATAATTGCATTTGTTCCCAATCAGGTTCCTGATTATGCTAATCCACAGATACTGAATGCATTTTGTAAGCCTATTACGAATGTTACCGGACTGATTCCCGAAAATGGAAAGGAAAACCTAAACTCAACATTGGATCTATATTGGCAACCTTCGGCTAATACGACATACTACAACCTGTTTTTGTGGGAAGATGGTGTCAGCGTTCCAACAACACCCTATTATTCGAATGTTTACAACACATCGGTTCGGGTTTACAACTTGAAATACGGCCAGTTGTACCGCTGGAAAATCAAATCGGTTAATGAATGTTCTTCGGTTGAGAGCGCTGTACAAACCTTTAAAGTCAGGCAATTACCTGATCTTACGGTTACCAGCGTGACAGCGCCAGCTAACATCGAATCCGGAAGTAATTTTAACGTCAGTTTTAAAATTATGAACACAGGCGGTGGAAATACTGCCGGAGCTGCCTGGTCTGATGTTATTTATGTTTCGACGGACCAAACCCTGAGCAATGACGACAAATTGTTGACCACGGTTTCAAACCTCAAACAGCTCGAAGCTGATAGCTCATACTCACAATCGGTTACAGTTTCACTTCCGATCGACTACACCGGGAATTATTATTTTCTCGTCAAAACCGACATTTACAATTCTGTTGTCGAACTTTTGGAAGATAATAATTTAGGTAAAACCACCACTTCGACTCAGGTGGTACTAAAATCACTTCCCGATATCCGGGTGAAAGACATCGTATCCGATAAAGCAAGCATCAATCCGGGGGATTCGGTAACTATCAGCTGGAAAGTTGAAAATATTGGCGGAGTAAGCGCATCAGGTGGCTGGGCAGAACGGATAACTTTCGTTCCGGTTTCGGGATTAAAATTAGCCATTGATCCCAATGAGAATTATTTATCACCTTTGCTTTCCGGATCTGCACTCAACCGTAGCCGAAAAGTAAAACTGCCAGATGTACCCCGATTCTCGGGCGATGCAAACATTCAGGTGGAATTGATTCCATATCCTGAACTTCAGGAATATGCAGCCAGCAAAGCTAACAATATAGGTTTATCAGCGGATAAAGTAACGATAGCCAACAGTTTGTTTTTAACGGTTCAAAGCAGTTCGGTGATCGAGAATGTTCCGCTGGCTGTTCGGTGTATTGTTACCCGAAGTGGCGACTATACGGCTGATCTGGTCGTCTCGCTTTCGGCTTCAGTCGCAGGTCAGCTTACCATTCCGGCAACTGTTACCATTCCTGCCAATCAATCCGGGTTGGCGTTCAACGTCACCCCTCTCAATAATTCAGTACTCGATGGCACCCGAAATGTTGACATCACAGCAAGTGCCGCAACATACACTGATGCTGTTGACTCAATTACCATTATAGATGATGAAATTCCAACACTAACAGCTCAACTGAGCAAAAATACAGCCACTGAAGGTGAAACAATTACTCTGACTGTTTCCAGGGATTTAGTTACTGCACAGGCATTAACGATTAGCCTGGCAACCAACAAAGCTTCACAGTGGACGTTTCCGTCATCGGTAATAATTCCTGCAAATATGGCCTCCGCACAGGTACAGGTTAATATTACCGACGACAATATTCCAGAATTAACAGGTACGGCAACCATTTATGCCAGTTCTGCCGGAGTCACCACAGGTCAGGTCACTGCCACGATTATCGATAATGATGTTCCGCAGGTCAGCCTTGAAATTTTGTCTGATACAGTTTCTGAAACTGCCGGAGTTTATGCCACCTGGGGAAAAATCAAACGGGTAAAAGGCGATGGAAACATCACCGTGAATTTATCGGCCAGTCTGGCCAACGCCCTCTTTTTCCCTGCCAGCGTTACTCTGCCCAAAGGAGTGTTGGAGCAACAATTCAACATCGGGGTGGTTGACAATGGCGAAGTCGACGGATACCGTAAAGTTGCCATTTCCGGCTCGGTATTCATTTCATCGTGTAATTGTGGAACTACTCCTGAAAACGGCGGTGTCGTAACTGCCAACCTGGTCATTGCTGATAATGACGGGCCGTCTTTATCCATTTCTGTTGACCCGGTTTCGTTGCCTGAAGGTAAACTGAATGCCGGCACAATGACCATTTCACGCAATACGCCTGCAACCGGTGATTTGGCCGTTACCATTTCGCACAACGACCCGACCGAAGTCAGTATTCAACCTTCGGCAACCATTTTGGCCGGACAAAAGTCGGTCAAGGTTCCGATCAATACCATCAACGATAACATTGAAGATGGCACTCAGATGGTTTCACTTCAGGCTGCTGCACCAACTTTTACTTCCGGATTTGGATATGTTTTTGTGACCGACCTGAATAAACCAGACCTGCAAATCACGGATATTGCGCTGAATACACCAACGGCTGCGACCAACGATGTGATCGAAATTTCGGGTTCGGCATACAACAGTGGCTTTTCTACAGCGCCTTCCGGAGTAAAACTGAATTTCTATTGTTCGAAGGATAAAACCATTGATGATAGCGATATTTTGCTGGGAGTTTTCACTTTCCCATCGCCGATTCCGCAGGGAATGTCGGCTAATTTCATGAAAACGGTTGAAGTTCCGGATCAAACCGGGAATTACTTTATCCTGGCAAAAATTAATCCTACGGAAACGATTGCAGAGCTGGAATATTTTAACAATGTTTCGGATGCCGTTTCGTTTACAATTACTCCGGAATACAATGCCAACGTGATTGCCGACGATGAGCTTTACCAGCCAAACACCACAATTTCACTTCATGGCTCTGCTGTCAATAACAAAAGCGAGAAAGTGCCCAATACGGCTGTCGATGTTTATATTTTAAACAACGGCACCCGGCGCGAATTGAAAGCAACCACAAATGGCAGTGGCGATTATGCCGTGGATTTCGTCCCGATCCCCAACGAATCTGGCCATTATTCGATTGGCGCATGTTTCCCCAAACAAAACCTGAGCAATGAACAGGACAAATTCGACATTCCCGGATTAATGAGGGTGTCCACTTCAAACATCATCTGGGAGATGAAACAGGGTCAGACTTTGGTTGGGAAAATAGCTATTAAAAATACCAGTGAAGCTCTCTTAAATAAACTCGTCATCACCCCGGATAAACTGCCTTTGGGTTGTGAACTTAAATTTGATACCATCGCATTTCTTTCAGGAAACCAGACCAAAGAATTCACTTTTACCCTGAAAGCACTTGAAATAACCAGCGGTCTGAATTACGAGAAAATAAATTTCCAGGTCAAATCCTATGAAGGAATCACGACCGATTTCCCGGCATTCTATTATTGTCAGGCACTGCAGGCACAGTTGAAAGCCGATCCGGTAAGCATCAATACCACGATGACCAAGGGAAAATCCCGGCTATATGAACTGTCTATTTACAATAACGGAGCAGGTGCATCGGGTGCTGTAACCATCAGTTTACCCAATGTAAGCTGGATGACTTTGGTGAGCCCTGCAACTCTTACTAACATTGCCCCGCAGGATACTGCCACAATAGTTATTCAGCTTGAGCCCAATGCAGATACTCCGCTCAATACGCCAATCTCCGGAAGCATTGCCGTAAACTGTGTGAATGGGAATGGAGTTTCAGTTCCATACCGCATCGAAACAGTATCCGAAGAAACCGGCGGATTGAAAGTGGATGTCATTGATGAATACACCTATTTCACCGATGCAAAACCTCATGTTAAAAATGCTCACGTAGTTGTGCGCCATCCGTTCTCCGGAAAGATCATGGCTGATGGGTTTACCGGTGATGACGGAATCTTCTCGGTGGATAATCTACCTGAAGGCTCATACAAAATGAATGTGGAAGCTGATAAACATGAAGGTTTCCAGACAACATTAATCATAGATCCGGGACGGGTGAACGAACAAAGCGTTTTCCTGAGTTTCCAGGCCATAACTTACACCTGGGAAGTTGTTCCAACAGAAATCCAGGATAAGTACGAAGTTCAGCTGGTCATGAAGTTTGAGACCAATGTTCCGGCTCCGGTAGTTATCATGGAGATGCCGACGGTAATGCCTCAGCTTTTCAACGACGAGACATTTCCGTTTATGATTACCCTGACCAACAAAGGATTGATCACGGCTCAGGACGTGCAACTTAATTTGCCTCAGAACGATCCGGAATATGAGTTTGTGACCAATTTCACCAAAATGAATCTTCTGGCACAACAAGCCATTCAGGTTCCGGTAGTTATGAAACTAAGATCTTCGACCAAATCGGCTTCTACTGTTCAAACTATAGCAGACACAGGACCTTGCACCGATTTTTGCTTTACTGTTTACGGATTTGAATGTGGTAAAGATAAACAATGGCACCAAACAAACCACGGGATTACCTTCTCAGGAAGAGTCTGCCTGGGAACTGGCGGTATTGGCAATTGGGGTGGAAGTTGGGGGCCAGGTTATAACGGAGATGCTTCCAGAGTTGGTCCAGGTTGGGTACACTATGATCCAAACAACAACACACCTGGCATTGACGCACCTACAGTAGGCTGCTCCAATTGTGCAATTGATCTGGCACTTGCCCTTGGAGGATGCCTTCCAGTTGCAGGGCCTGCATTCAATACCGTTGGATGCATGAAAACACTGGCTGGTTTTTCCGAGATGAATATAGAGTTTGGTTTTGATGTACTTGTATGCGTCCTTGGATATGTACCGGTTATAGGTTGCCCGGTTGGCCTTATCGGCGCTGCCAAATCCTGTTTTAAAGAGCTTTTTCTGAAAAATGCATTCATGACTGACGGCATACTTGTAAAGGAGACGATACCCCCTATCATGAAACAAGCCTTGCTTGATATGACGTATTTTGTTGATATGCATGATGCTTTGGTCGGGTGGATGAACGAATTTACGGGTGGGATGGATTGGAAATCGAAACAAAGTTTTATGGACTTCCTCACTCAATTAAAAACTATTTCTGAAAATAATAAGCCGATTAGTCCGGAGCAGTCATTGCTGATCAAGGAAAAGATGCAAGGAACTGATATTACCAGTGACGAAATTGATGCTTTTATTTCACGATGGAACAATACGATGGCTGCATATAAATTAGGTATCTATTCTCCAACTATTGATCATCCCGGAATTATAGATAATACACTGATTGAGGGATATATTGCCAAACAAGATTCATCGCTCGCTTATGCTGCGTCAAAGGGATTTACTTCTGTTGGTGAATTGTACAATGCAGCCCTTAAAACGATGAAGCAACAGGTTGAAGACTCACGCAGTTCAGTTTGTGCTTCAGTAACGATCAATATTACCCAAAAAGTGGTGATGACCCGCGAGGCTTTTGAAGGTACTTTGACCATATACAATGGCAACAAAACTACTGCCATGAAGGAGATCAAATTAAACCTTGAAATAAAAGACGAAAATGGAGTTTTGAGCAATGATCTTTTCCAGATTGATACCAAAGCACTCAGTATTCTGACAGGAATTGATGGCACCGGAACCCTTGGTCCTGATCAAAAAGGGAGTGCTACTGTATTGTTTATTCCTGAAAAAGGAGCCGCTCCGCAAGTCCCAAAAAGCTATTCTTTCGGAGGGTCCTTCTCTTACCTCGATCCGTTTACCGGCGTAACGGTTACAAAACCGCTATTCCCTGTAACGCTTGATGTCAACCCAAGTCCGGATTTATGGCTGCATTACTTCATGCAACGTGATATTCTGGGCGATGATGCTTTAACACTTGATAAGGTTGAACCAACAGTTCCGGCAGAATTTGACGTGATGGTTCAGAATAACGGGTTTGGAACAGCTAAAAATGTGCGAATCGAAAGCGCCCAGCCAAAAATTGTGGAAAATGAAAAAGGTTTGGCCATTAATTTTGCGTTAATCGGTTCGAATTTGAACGGACAACCCCGCCAAATAGGTTTGACCAACATCGATTTTGGAAATATAGCACCTAAAAAATCAACCATCGGTCAATGGTGGTTTACCAGTGATCTGCTCGGCCATTTCGTTTCCTACGAAACCAAGCTGACCCATCTGGATAGCCGTGGCAATCCGAATCTCAGCCTGATCAGCGGAGTGACATTGCACGAACTGATCAAAGGTGTCAGGGTGTATTCGGGTGTCGAAGATGGAATCAACGACTTTTTGGTCAACGAAGTTCAGGATGCTCTGGAGTTTCCGGATATTATATACCTTTCGAATGGCGGAACACTCGATGTTTACCCTGCAGTTTCCCAAAGCACTTCTGGATCAATCGGCTCCGGAAATCATGAAATTGAATTGTTGGTTACTCCCAAACAGATTGGCTGGAACTACATCAAATTCAGCGACCCGGGCGGCGGACTATACAAAATTGTCAGTGTAACCCGTGAAGATGATGGTCAGGTCATTCCACTCGATAATGTCTGGCAAACATTTGTCACCCTTCCCGATGGGAAAGAACCGGTTTATGAAAATATGATGCATTTCCTCGATGTATTCGCTGCCAACACGACTCAGAAATACATCATCCGGTTTACTCCAAAAGACATGAATTATCCGGAAATAGCGAGGTTTGAAAATGTGCCAACTTCTGCAGTTATCCAACCGGTTACTTCTGTGAACGTGGTTTTCCAGCATCCGATCGATCCGGCAACTTTCAATTACGAAGACATGGTTTTACGGATTCAGGGCAGTGCTAATGTCATGGATAATACGGTAACTGTTAGCCAACTTGATCCAACAACGTACAAAGTGGATCTGACATCCAAGTCAGTAGGAAATGGATATTATGTTTTAACTGTTCAGACCGACCAGATCAGCAATCTGACTGGTACAAAAGGACTGGCAGGGAAACAGGCTAACTGGACCCAGTTCATTGATATTCCTGCTGTAAGTGAATTTATCGGTCTGCCTGACAATAAAGTTGGTGCACCTTTCGATAATATGCTGCTTCGGTTCAATCTTCCGATCGATCTATCGACTTTGTTGCCTGCAAGGTTTGCATGGACCAGGGACGGAAACCCTGTTTCAGGAACAGTTGTAGTTACCCCGATGGATAACGAAGGACTTTTATTCCAGCTTTCCGGATTGCAGGCATTTCTGTCACAGGATGGAAAATATAAGCTCACTGTTGATTTGCCAAATATTAAATCGCTGGATGGAGTGAATGGAATGCTGGCTCAATCTGTTGAATGGAAAATAGATCAGACAGCGCCGCTGATAAGCAAGATTATTCCTTCAACCGATGGCGGTTACGATTCGCAGCATCGAACAGCCTTCATTGTTCAGTTTAACGAGCCTGTGAAAGGATTCGGAACTGGTAATCTGGAATTGTTGAAAGACGGACAAAGGCAACCGATCTCGCAACTCGACTTCAAAGCAAAGAGTGATTCGGAATACGTGTTCACCCAGTTCAGGATGCTAACCTATTATGAAGGAACTTACCAGTTGAAAGTGAGAATGAAGGATATTACTGATTTGGCCGGCAACTCGCGCACCGACACGGTGAAGTACGATTGGATTGTGTACCGCACCATTCCAAAGGCTGTGACTAATTTGCATATCACTCCGGATATGGGATTCTCGGATACCGATAATATCACGGCAACAAAAAGTCTGATGGCTACCATGATAGTGAACGAACCCAATACGAGAATACAAGTCTATCAGACCGACAATGTGAATCCAATACTTTTGGCCGATTCGCAGAATGTAAAAGCAGGTCCGTTAACCTTGCCGATTAACTTCAGCTACGGTGGAAACCTGACTTTGCAGGCGTATTGTATTGATATTTACACCAATCAGTCTGTAACAGAGATTCCTGTATTTATTGATGAAGCTGCCCTGGTTGCAACCTGGAACAATGCTCCTCAGACTGCACTCACTTCGCAACCCGCTACCCTGCAACTGGAGTTCTCCGCCAAGTTACTTGACGATACCAAACTGAAAGAAAACCTGGTATTTGCACGCGACGGACAATCACTCGGAACCGAGAACCTGTCAGTTTCTAAATCAACCGATAAAATCTATCTGGTTTCTGGCATGGATCAGGTTGGCAATGCAACAGGTGCATACAGCTTAAGCCTTGATGTGAGTAAATTTAAAAAGTACATCAGTGGAAAAGAGGGAGTTTCTGCATCCATGGTTCAGTGGAGTATTATCAGTTCCAACAAAGCGCCAATTGCTTATGCAGGTGCAAACCAAACAGTCAATGAAAACACGTTGGTAATTCTTGATGGCTCAGGATCAATTGATCCTGAAAATGATGCGCTAACATATTTATGGACTCCGCCTTCAGGAATAACGCTGAGTTCGGCAACCGTCCAAAAGCCGACATTTACTGCTCCTGAAGTTGTTACGGACCAGACTTACACTTTTGATCTGGTCGTTAATGACGGAAATGTGAATTCTGCTGTCTCGCAGGTAGAAGTAACCGTTAAAAATGTAAGCCCAACAAAGATACAAACTATTAGCCTGAATGTCGGCTGGAACATCATCTCAGCAAATGTTACTCCTCCAAATCTGAATATGATGGACATTTTTCAATCTCTGATCGATAATGGAAAATTGAAAAAAGTGATGGACGAAGCGGGCAAAACGCTGGAAGACTTGCAATTTTTTGGCGGTTGGAACAACGACATCGGTTCATGGAACCTTGACCGTGGATATAAGGTAAATGTATCTGAAACAACTACAATTAGCATGGAAGGACCTCCGGTTCCATTGCCAAAAGAGATCAACCTGTATACCGGTTGGAACATCATTGGATATCCATCTGATCAAACGATCGATGCCATGCATATTTTCCAACCGCTAATTGATGCCGGAAAACTCAAAAAAGTTATGAACGAGTCAGGTTTATCCATTGAAGATTACGGCTCTTTTGGAGGATGGACCAATGATATCGGGAACTTAACTCCGAACAAAGGTTATAAGGTGAATATGGTCTCCGATGGAAAAATAACGATTCCTTCCAGTGGAACCAAGATTGCAGTTATTCCTCCTGAGAATTTGGCCTCGGCACATTTTGGTAAAGTGTTTGCCGGAAACGGAACCGATCACATGAACATCAACCTTGTCGATCTGGTAAAAGGTGGCTTCAAAGCCGGTGACGAAATCGGGATATTCGACAGAAACCTTTGTGTCGGGTCAGTTCAAATCGGTTCACAACAGCTAAGTGTCAATTATGTCAGCATTCCAGCTTCAGGAAACGACAGAATGAATCCTGTACCTAATGGCTTCACTCCACAAGATCCAATAAAGCTGAGGTTATTCCGGAATAATCAGGAGTATCTGCTTCAGCCGGATTTGGTGAATAACTCCAAAAGTATATTTGCAAAAGGAGAATCCATGTTTGCTCGGGTCAATACTGAATTGGCTACCGTGCTTATTGACCCAACCGAACCCGTTTCAGTGAAATGTTATCCTAATCCATTTACCGACCAGATAACCATTGAAATTGTGAATTCTGAAGTCCAAAAACTTGATGTGAAGATCTTCGATATTAATGGTCAGAACATTCGGATGCTTTACAGCGGGAATAGTAACGAAAAGACAGTACTGCTTTGGGATGGTAAAAATGATCAGGGTGTCAAAACTGCACCCGGAAGTTATCTCCTGAAAGCAAATAATACGGTCGAAAAAATAGTACTGAGTCACTAAAACTATTCATCTTTTACAGGAAACATTATAAATCTTAATAATCCATACCATGAAAAGGTTCACATATTTAATAGTGATTCTCCTGCTGTCTGCAACCGGTTTTGCTCAGGGACATTTCATAGTTGCATTTACCGGATATGGCCAGGATCACATGAATATCAAGGTTGTTACTGCAACTGTTCAGGGAATGGCACTTGAGGCCGGAGATGAAATTGCAGTTTTCGACGGTAACATCTGTTGCAGCAAAGTGGTTTTAACCAAACCGATTGTAGTTTCCGACAAAAGTACTTTTGCTGCACTTGCTGCTTCCAGAAAAGACAACGGACTGGAGAACGGATATACTGTTGGGAATGACATCTCCTACAAATTCTGGGATAAAAGTATGAGTAAGGAAATCGATGGGATAACTGCTGAATATCAAAATCCAGCAACAGGCCAGCCAACGGCTGCTCCCACTTTTACAGTAAATGGATCAGCATTTGTAAAACTATCGGTTTCAGTTCCGGTCAATCAGGCTCCTGTAGCCAATGCCGGTCCTGACCAGTCAGTGAACGAAGGAGCAACCGTATTGCTGGACGGTTCGGCTTCTTCTGATCCCGATGGTAATCCCCTGACATACAAATGGACCGCACCGGCAGGAATTACACTGAGTTCTGCAACGGTTCAGAAACCAACTTTTACCGCTCCGGAAGTAACGATCAATACCAGTTACACCATTTCCCTCGTGGTGAATGATGGATTGGCTGATTCACCTGCCGATCAGGTTGTTATCACGGTTAAGAATTTAATAAATGGAATTCCTGTAGCCAATGCCGGTCCTGACCAGTCAGTGAACGAAGGAGCAACTGTATTGCTGGACGGTTCGGCTTCTTCTGATCCCGATGGAAATCCTCTGACATACAAATGGATTGCACCGGCTGGAATTACACTGAGTTCTGCAACGGTTCAGAAACCAACTTTTACAGCTCCGGAAGTAACGATCAATACAAGTTACACCATTAACCTGATGGTGAACGATGGATTGGCTGATTCACCCGCGGACCAGGTTGTAATCACTGTTAAGAATGGAATTAACGGAATCCCGGTAGCCAACGCAGGACCTGACCAATCGGTGAACGAAGGGGCAACAGTTTCTCTCGACGGTTCGGCTTCTACCGATCCCGATGGTAATCCACTGACATACAAATGGACTGCACCGACAGGAATTACACTAAGTTCTGTAACGGATCAGAAACCAACTTTTACAGCTCCGGAAGTAACGATCAATACCAGTTATACCATTTCGCTCGTGGTAAACGACGGGTTGGCAGATTCACCTGCCGATCAGGTTGTAATCACTGTTAAGAATGGAATTAACGGAATCCCGGTAGCCAACGCAGGACCTGATCAATACGTCAATGAAGGAGTTTTAGTCACTTTGGATGGAACAGCGTCTTCTGATCCGGATGGAAACCCACTCACATATTTGTGGACTGCTCCTGCCGGAATTACACTCAGTTCAGCAACCACACAGAAACCAACTTTTACCGCTCCGAATGTCAGTTCTGATATCAAATATACATTTTCACTGGTGGTGAATGACGGATTTGCCGATTCGCCTAAAGATCAGGTAGTAATAACAGTTAAACAGACAGACCAGGTACCGGTTGCCAATGCCGGGCCAGACCAGTCGGTATTCGAAGGTGACCTGGTTACCCTCGATGGTTCGGCTTCTTCCACTCCTGGCGATTGTCCGGTAAATTATCAATGGCCTTGTCCGGTAGAAATGGGTATAGGTAAAACCTATGTTACCCGGATTACTTTTACAGGGCATGAGGTTATTCCAACAACCGATCATACCATTACTCTCGAGATTGAAGATGGTTCTGCAGCTTCTGTTCCGGCTAATGGACCTAAATTCCAGTGGGTTATCCCTGCTGGTGTTACTTTGAGTCCAAAGATCATCGCCAAAGTTACCATTGTCACGCCTGTAAACACAGCGGATAAAAAATGCATCTTCTCCTTGGTAGTTTTTGATGGCTCCAATTCAGTAGAACCCGGAAATGGTATAATAACCTACGTTTCAATTCCACCAAGCGAAATACCATTGGTTTCAGTTACTTTAATCAAGTTATCAGTTACCTCTCCTGAGCCTTCAACTGCAGTCGCCTATAAATTTTCCATGCTCGTTTACGACGGTTCAGGCTCAGCCACTCCTGAAAATGGAGCAATGACTTATTTCTTTATTCAGCCAACTGATATCAATCTAAGTTCACCAACCGTGGCCAAACTTACAATTACTTCTCCTGACGGCCCGACTGATCCGAACTATGATTTTTCGCTGATCATATGCAATGGTTCCGACTCGCCTGATGCAGGAAATGGTTCATTGACTTATCGATGGATTGCACCGCCAGGAATAACACTCAGCTCAGAAACTGACTCCAAACCTACCTTTATCGCCCCTCAAGTTGATGTCGATACTGACTATACATTCTCATTGATGGTAAACAATGGAAAAGCCGATTCACCTCCTGATCTTGTGGTGATTACCGTGAAGCACATCAATAAAGCACCAACGGCCAATGCCGGAGCTGATCAGTCGGTACCCAAAGGTGCCTCAGTTACACTGGATGGATCTGCCTCATCAGACCCCGAAGGCAATGCGCTGACTTATTTATGGACTGCACCTGGCGGAATTAATCTGAGTTCAAACACAGACAGCAAACCGACTTTCACAGCACCGAATGTTGCAGTGGATACCGAATACACCTTTTTATTGGTGGTCCGTGATGGAAAGCTTGATTCACCAGCCGATCAGGTTGCAGTTCTAATACGCAAAGAGAACCAGGCTCCGACTGCTATTGCAGGTCCGGATCAGTCCGTCAACGATGGATCTTTGGTCTATTTTGACGGTTCGGCTTCTTCCGATCCCGATGGCGATGCCCTGACTTACAAGTGGATCGCCCCTGTGGGTATTACACTTTCTTCGGAAACGAACGCCAAGCCAACATTTGCCGCTCCCCAGGTCAGCACCGATACAAAATATACATTCTCGCTGGTAGTAAACGACGGTCTAACCGATTCACCTGCCGATGAAGTGATCGTAACTGTCCGGAATGTCGATCATGCGCCATATGTAAAAAATCCAATCCAGGATATTTCGGTTAATAAAGCAGCTCCCGATCAAATCATCGATCTGAAAACTGTATTTGCTGACGATGATTTCGGCGATGTATTGGTTTACAGCCTTACCTCAAACACCAATGAACTGGCGGTTGAAGCCACAATCACAGGATCTGATCTGACCTTAAATTTTTCAGATCTGAATATCGGTTCATCAGAAATAGTCATTACTGCAAGTTCAAACGGGAAAGAAGTCAATTCAAAGTTTACGGTAGAGATCAATATTGCAACTGTAATTAATAAGCTTTCCGAAGATGCTGAGGTGGAGATTTATCCTAACCCGACTATAGGATTGGTTCAGATAAAATTCAATCACCAGCCCACCTCCGGAAGTCGGATAAAAGTTTATGATATTACAGGAAAGATAATTTACATGTCGCAGACTTTAAATAAAACCGAATCGCTTAACCTGACTGGTAAACCCAAAGGATTGTATTTTATAAAGATTGATCAGAAAATTCCCAAAACCTATAAACTGATCATTACGGAATAAAATTTGGCTAAAAGTTGTCACCCTCCTCATAAACATCCATCGAATATTGATTTGGTGGGTGTTTTTTTTTGATTAAACTTAGCTTCTGTATTTCTGTGAAACCAAAACATAGATCAGAACTCCTGAAACCACACCAAAACTATTTGCCAAAATATCGTTTGGATCAAAAGATCTTCCCATATGCATACTTCGTTGCATATACTCCATGAAAATGCCCCATCCGATTGTTACGGGAATAATAAGCAACAACCACGAAAAATTTAGTTCTGTTTTAACAGACCAACAAGAAAGGAGTGAGAATATAAAATACATAAGAATATGTACTATTTTATCCATCCCCGGGAACATAGGAATTTTGGGGAAATCCTGAAGTGGAAGCAAAGACAAAACCGCAATGCACCCAACATATAAGACAACCAGAAGAAAGCGAACCGGTTGCTTTACTTTTAAAAGAAATGATATCATATATAAAAATTACTTGCCAAATTTGCTAATTAAAACGCAAAAAGCAGAAATATGTTTATTCAAAACGGAATACTATCTTCGAAATAATTACTCACAAATGTAGAGCCGGCCAGACTTCATGCTATGGAATACAAGCGACTATCAGAGTGCTGCTACCAATTGTCGGAGTTTCGTTTCAGCAACTTTCAGATTGAATTTAAAGTTGATCAAACGTGTCAGAGAATCCTCATAGCTTTGCTGAGCCTGCCTCACTTCCAAAGCTGTTGTTTGTCCAAACCGGAGGCGTTGCATCGAAATTTCCAGGTTTTCCTTTACCAGATCACTGTTTTCCTGTTCGATGGAAAGTAAACTCTGCTGGTTTTCGAAATCGGTAAGTGCATTCTGAAGCAGGGTATTTACCTGAATCTTGCTGCTTTCCAAATCATATTCTGCAGATTGAAGCTGAATTTTAGAATTGGCTATCAATCTTGAGACATTTCCTGCCTGGAAAATTGGGATTGAAATACTTCCGCCAATATTTGGACCGTAGGTCCGGTTTGACAGGGTTGTTCCGACAGTATTGGAGGAATATTGAAAATCATAACCTGTATTCAGGTTGACTTGAGGTAACCGATTGGCTTTAAATTCATTGATACTGAGCTTTGCAATGTCTATTTCTTTCTGAAGTGATAATAAACTGGTATTATTTGTATAGATCTTTTTCTCTAATTCGGCCTGATCTGGTTTATAATTCAAAGGTATAGAATCCATCACACCATAGGCCGTTGAATCAGTATTCAGGCTAAGAATCTCGTTCAAATTTCGTTTTGCTGAAATAATAATACCTTGTTGAGTGATCGCATTTTCCTTCGAAACATTTAAGTCGATTTTGGCTTGTAACAGGTTGTTCTTCGCCGATGAACCAGAATTAAAGCTGGTTTGCAAAATCGTTACCCGTTCCTGATTAAAGGAAATCACTTTATTGATTGAACCGAGTTGCTGCTGCTGTTTCACCACATTAAAATAGGCAACAATCACATTATAAATAGTTTGCATGACCTGATTCCGGAACTGAATCTCACCAAGAGTTTCAATTTCGTTCAGTTTAGTTTTAGTTACAAACATTTTGCCGCCATCATATAAGGTCCAGTTTAGTTGAACACTTGCGTTTATCGCGTTTGTTCCTGCATTTGTATAGTTGATGTTCGTATTCTGCGATTGATGAATAGATGAATTATTCAGCAAATATTTATCTGAACCATTAACATAAACCGTGGGCAACATGCCAGCATTTCCGGCAGTATTGTTTAAACTGTCGATTTTCGAAGTGTTCCTGGAAATCAATATATCATAGCTGTTTTTCATTGCAATGGCAACCGCATCGTCAGCCGTAATCAACTTCTGGGCAGATAAAACAGGAACCATTCCAATCGTCAACAACAGTATTGAAACTACTTTTCTCATTGATGTCATTATTAAATACTTATCGCTTCCTTCTCAACAAAATTGTCTTCGAGCTTCTTATCAGCCATTAAAACATACATGGTCGGGATAACGAAAAGTGTGAAAATCAGTGCAAAAAATAAACCGCCAACCACCACAATTCCCAGTGGAACGCGACTTGAAGCACCTGCTCCCAAAGCCAATGCGATTGGCATTGCTCCGAAAATGGTTGCCAGCGAAGTCATTAGGATTGGTCGCAAACGGGCCACTGCAGCTTCAAAAGCTGCCTCTGAAATTTTCAATCCGAGTTTGCGTTTTTGGTTGGCAAATTCAACAATCAATATCCCATTTTTAGTAACCAGTCCAATCAACATGATGATACCAATTTCAGAAAAAATATTCAATGTTTTTCCGAAAATCCAAAGCGACAATAAGGCTCCGGCGATTGCCAGCGGAACGGTAAGCATGATAATGAACGGATCGCGGAAACTTTCGAACTGAGCCGCCAAAATCAAATAGATGAGGACCAGTGCAAATATCAAAGCAAACGAAATGTTTGAACTGCTTTCGGCAAAATCGCGCGATGAGCCCATCAAATCGGTATGAAAGCTTTCGTCCAATATTTTTTTCGAAATTTTATCCATCTCAGCAATGCCTTCACCCAGTGTTCTTCCATCGGCCAGCGATGCTGAAATAGTTGCTGCCTTATAACGGTTGAAGTGGTAAAGCGTTGGAGGACTGCTATTTTCTTCCATTTTCACCAGATTATCCAACTGGATGAGTTGCCCAGTATTATTTCTGACATACAATGAAGTTAAATCGGTTGGCATCGTGCGTTCAGTTCGTTCAACCTGCCCAATAACCTGATATTGCTTCCCGTTCCGGAGGAAATAATCGTACCGGCGACCGCTCAGCGCCAGCTGCAAAGTATTCGAGACATCTATTTCATTCACGCCCAAATCAGTCGCTTTGAGCCGATCTACAGTCAGGTTTATCTCCGGTTTATTGAATTTCAGATTGACATCCACATTGCTGAAGACAGTATCTTTTCTTGCTTCATCCAAAAATCGTGGTAAAGCTTCCTGAATTTTGCTGAAATCCAAATTCTCAATCACATACTGAACCGGTAATTGTCCCCCACCCCCGAGCGAAGTGGTAATGGTCTGTTCCTGGCTTGGAATAATTCGGGCATCTGAAATTCGTTTGTACATTTTGGACAGCTTTTCGTAAATCTGCTGCTGGGTGGCCTTGCGCTGATTTGGTTCGCTTAGAAATATATTCACTGCACCACTATTTGTACTTCCACCCATACCGCCAAAACCGCCAATTCGCGCAAACACAAGTCTTGCTTCAGGAATACTGTCAATAACCTGCTGTGCAATACGGTCCAGCAGATCGGAAGTGACATCATAGTCAGTTCCTTCAGGTGTTGTTACTGAAGTTCTTACGATACTGTGATCTTCCAAAGGCGCTAACTCCGATTTAATGACTTTTGATAACAAAAGGATTAGGCCGATTGAGATCGCCAGAATGGCAAATGAATACCATTTATTTTTCATAAAACGCCCCAGAAATTTCCGGTAGCCATTTTCCAATCCTACAAAAAATGGTTCGGTACGATAATAAAATTTAGAATGTCTGGTTTTTGATCCGCCAAGTTTAATATTTAAAACCGGGGTAAGTGTCAGCGAAACAAATGCAGAAATCAACACGGCGCCAGCCAGCACAATACCAAACTCCCGAAATAAGCGGCCAGTAAATCCCTGAAGGAAAATGACCGGAATAAAAACAATGGCCAAAGTCAGAGAAGTCGAGATAACAGCGAAAAAGATTTCGCGGGTTCCGTAAAGTGCGGCATTCCACTTATCCATGCCTTGCTCCCGCTTCTTGAAGATATTTTCGGTAACTACTATACCATCGTCAACGACCAATCCTGTTGCCAGAACAATCGCCAGCATCGTAAGCACATTGATTGAAAATCCAAAAATATACATGAAAAAGAACGAGCCGATCAGTGAGACGGGAATATCGATCAATGGTCGAAGAGCGATGATCCAATCCCTGAAAAACAGGAAGATAATGATGACAACCAGTAAAATAGCGATAAACACAGTTTCGGTAACATCCTGAACTGACTGCCTTACAAATTTTGAACGGTCAAAACCAACATCAATAATTAATCCTGAAGGAAGATTTTTATTGACCTCTTTGAGCCGGGTAAAAAACTCATCAGCAATCTGAATGGCATTTGCACCCGGCAAAGGAATAAGAGCCAGCGAAATACCATCGGTGCCATTCAACTTCACACCGGTTTCTTCGTTTTCAGGACCAATCATGGCGTTGCCAATATCGCTGAAACGGATGACCTGATCATTGGTTTGGCGAATAATCAGGTTATTGAAATCCTCTTCAGTAACTAAGCGTCCATAAGTTTTCACAATTAATTCCGTGGCATTGCCTCTTACTTTCCCGCCAGGCAACTCCACATTTTCCTTATTCACGGCAGTATAAACATCCTGCGCACTAATTCCATAGGCGATCATTTTGTCAGGATTGATCCAAAGTCTCATGGCCGGACGTTTTTGTCCGAACAAAGCGACAGAACTCACTCCCGGAATGGTTTGGAATTTCTCCTGAAGCACATTCTCGGCATAGTCGCTCAATTCGAAAGCGTTCATGGTGGTGCTCTGAACGGCTAATGTGATAATCGGGTCGCTGTTGGCATCCGATTTACTGACAACTGGCGGGGCATCAATGTCCTGTGGCAAACTTCTGGCCGCCTGCGCAGTTTTATCGCGGACATCGTTGGCAGCTTTTTCAAGGTCGGCCCCAACATTAAACTCAACGGTGATGTTGCTGCTTCCAATGGATGACCCTGATGAAATTGACTTGACACCCTCAATCCCGTTGATCGCCTTTTCGAGCGGTTCGGTGATCTGCGATTCCATAATTTCAGGATTGGCACCCGCATACGAAGTTTGTACGTTAATGGTGGGCGGATCAATGGCCGGATATAAGCGAACTCCCAGAAAATTGTATCCGACAACTCCAAAAAGGATGATAATCAAACTCATCACGATGGAAGCTACCGGCCGCTTGATCGAAAAATCGGATATGTTCATATCGAATCTCTTTTAACAGTCGAATAATTCAGGATTGCTCCCGGTTTAAGGAAAAGAAGGCCAGTGGTTATGATGGTATCGCCGGGATTAATTCCACCAATAACTTCAATTCTGGAAGATTTTCGAATACCTGTCTTGACTGATACAAATTTAGCCTTTCCTTTACTGGCAACAATCACGCGTTTGACTTTCTCCTGTGGGATAACTGCCTGTGTTGGGATTAAAAGGGCCGCTTCAATTTGCTTCAGGCGCAGTTCGACAGTGGCAAAAGCGCCAGGAACCAGCGATGCCGAGGGATTTTTAACCACGGCACGTGCTTTCAGGTTTCGGGTAGTGATCTCAATTCCTTGTTCCGAGGCGATTACCTCTGCATCGTATTTTTGGTCGTCACCCTGAATGGTGAATTGCACTTTGGTTCCGGGTTTAATTTCGCTGCTGTATTTCTCCGGAACGCTAAAATCAAGCTTCAGCTGGTCGACCTCCCGAAGTGTAACAAGTGCCGTATTGGTTGAAACCTGTGCTCCCAGACTTACATTTCGTAATCCAACAGTACCGTCAAAAGGAGCCTTGATTTTGGTCCGGCCAATCTGTACATTGAGGACCTCGATGTCAGCATTTATAGACTTTACCAGCAACTGAGCCTGATCATAATCCGATTGGCTGATGCCATTTATCTTGATCAGTTCGTCTTGCCGTTTTAAGGTTTCTTCTGCAATTTGAAGTTGTGCCTGAGATTTTCGTAACTGTGCTTTTAAATCTTCATTGAAAAGCTCAATCAAAATGGTTCCCCGTTTCACGGTTTTTCCTTCCTGCAGGTTGATGACTACGATCCGACCTGAAACTTCAGGCATGATCACCGTTTCTTCAAACGGTTTTAAGGTTCCCGATATGGTAATCGATTGATCAAGAATGGAAGGTTTTACAACGAAAGCTTCAACTCTGAGACCACTGAGTTGCTGCTTGGCGCTTTTAGTTTCAGGTGCTTTTTGTTGACAGGCAAAAATTGCGAAAGCAAGAAATGGTAGGCTTAACAGACGTGTTGGCGTAAATTTCATAGGTATTCTTATATAAGGACAAAATCCGGTGTAAAATTAACCTTTTATATCAGCAATAGACTATACTCTCCACAAATGGATTAATCACCAAGTGAAAAATAGGTCATATTTTCTATTTCTGAGAGTAAACTCATTCAAGCCTGAAACTATCGGATTCGACTTCTTTACTGTTTTACAACAATTATGCAAATTTCCAGAACTTATATACCGCTTGTTGAATTAGTTTTGTTACGTTAATATATCTCAGAGAACGACCAATTCATCAAACATCGGTGCCAAATTGATTTCATCCTAAATTCCAAAATCATGCAAATTGATCTCTCTAAAATACGAATACATAAAATTGAGTCAACTGATGTTGAACTTCTGACTACTTACCGAATGGCTTACCTCACTGAAATGCAGGGTGAACGAAGCGAAGAGTATCAAATAAAACTTAGAAATGAACTTAACCTCTATTTTACAAATGCCCTTGCCGAAGATCGGGTTTTTGCTTTCCTGGCCAGACAAGACAATCAGGCATTAAGTTTTGGAGCTATGGTACTGAAAAAAATTCCCGGAGATTTCAATCAATCTTCTTATCTTGAAGGCGATATTCTAAATATGTACACCGTTCCTTTTGCACGTCGAAAAGGCATTTCGGCTTTAATTCTTGAACAACTGATTGCAGAAGCCCGAAGAAGGGGAATCAGTAAAATAAGCCTGCATACCTCAAAAGACGGAGAAAAACTATACCGGAAATTTGGATTCAGCGAACCGGTTTACCCGGTACTGGAATTGTTTTTATAATGAAGAAAGAAGTCCCATCCCAACCCTTCCCCTATAGGGAAGGGAGTTTGGTATTTCCAGTTAGAATCATTGATGTTATGATTTTTGAGTTATTATTTTTGTAGAAATCTTATTAAATGCTCCGGTAGCTTAGCCTGTCGAAGCCAAAATTATAGAAACCATGAAAGAACCACATTTACGCATTGGAATCATGTATCAGCCGGAAATTATTTTCAGGCTGAATGAGCACTATTTGTTGTCTCCACATGGTATTCCTTACGAACGAATTCATAAAGTAAACTGCATCGATGGGAAAATCTTGCTGAACAATGAGATTCAGCGCCATGAAACGCTCCTTTTCGAGCCTGTCCGGTATCATGAAGCCTCCTTTGAATTGAATGATGTGGTGATTGGCATCAATTTCCATTGGGAACGAAAAGAAGATCAGCAATTCAAAGGATCATTGGAATTCATGATTGAAAACGAAAAATTGACTGCTGTCAATATTCTTCCTCTGGAAGATTACCTGATTAGTGTGATCTCATCGGAAATGAGTGCAGCGAGCAGCCTGGAATTATTGAAAGCTCATGCCATTATTTCCAGATCGTGGATCTTAGCCCAGATTAGAAAAGGCAAAGAGTTGAAAGAAGCTGTCGGAACCTATCAAAGTTCATCGGAAACCGCTGCGGAATACATCCGCTGGTACGACCGTGAAGACCATCTGAATTTTGATGTTTGTGCCGACGACCATTGCCAGCGGTATCAGGGAATTACCCGCCAGTCAACCGCGTTGGTAGAAAAGGCTGTTGCTGAAACCCGCGGAATGTTGCTGATGTACGATGGCCAAATATGCGATGCCCGTTTTTCAAAAAGCTGTGGCGGAATCTCCGAAACTTTCGAAAATGTTTGGGAATCCGAAGTGCATCCTTACCTGCAATCTATAGTTGATAATCCTGAAAAACCGGTAGGTTTTGACACTGATCTGACTCAGGAAGTAGCAGCTGAAAAATGGATCCGGAATAAGCCGGCAGCATTTTGCAATACCGATGATAAACAAATTCTCTCTCAGGTACTGAATGATTACGACCAGGAAACCACTGATTTCTTCCGATGGGATCTTCACTATCTGCAAGCCGATTTAGCAGAACTGATTGCACGGAAATCAGGACGTGATTTCGGTAATATTGTTGATCTGATTCCAGTTGAACGTGGCAAATCCGGAAGACTGATTAAGTTAAAAATCGTGGGAACCAAGATCACCATGATCATTGGCAAAGAACTTGAAATCCGCAAGACATTATCTGAATCTCATTTATACAGTTCGGCCTTTGTGGTTGATAAACTAAATATCATTGATGGTATTCCGGGAGAATTCCATTTGACCGGAGCAGGCTGGGGTCACGGAGTGGGTCTTTGCCAGATTGGTGCGGCCATGATGGGTGAAAAAGGATACCAATATGATGAAATTCTGATGCATTATTTCAGGGGGTCAACGATTTCGAAAGAGTATTGAAAAGTCATTCGGTTCACATCATTAATTGTCGTAAGCTACGAGTCACTAATGAAACAGCAGCCAACAACCGAATGACAATCAATGACTACTGAATGACAATTAATTGACCAATATCCAATTTCGAATAACCAAATTTGAACCAAAATAGTTGCGTAGAGACACACGGCTGTGCGTCTCTAACAAAACAAAACTACAACCTCCATATGAATGAATCTGAGAAAAAAAACACCCCGAAACAACGCAACCCATGGGCATGGCTCCCCAGCCTCTATTTTGCCGAAGGGATTCCTTATGTCGTAGTCATGACTGTGGCTGTGATCATGTTCAAACGGTTCGGAATTTCGAATACCGATATTGCACTTTATACCAGCTGGTTATATCTTCCCTGGGTAATAAAACCTCTTTGGAGTCCCGTTGTCGATTTGCTTAAAACCAAACGATGGTGGATTGTCATTATGCAACTGGTGATTGGTGCCGCACTTGGAGGTGTTGCACTTGCAATTCCACTTCCCGGCTTCTTCAAAATTACTTTGATCTTTTTATGGCTTCTCGCATTTAGCTCAGCAACACACGATATTTCAGCCGATGGCTTTTATATGCTTGGGCTCAACGAACACCAGCAAGCCTATTTCGTGGGTATCCGGAGTACTTTTTATCGTATCGCCATGATTACCGGGCAAGGCTTGCTCATCATTCTGGCCGGATTTTTTGAAACGTCAACCGGTCTTCCTCCTATTGAGATCAAGGTTTCGTCTAACCCGACCATTTCGAATGAGTTTCATATGCCTGAAATAACATCACCGAAGTCAAGTGTTGAAACCAATACCTTTTTTGCCGTTTTTCCACAGAAGGCTGAAATTTCCACACAGAATATTCCCGCCGAAAAATTAGATTCGATTCGAAAGATTGTTTCGGAACATAACCTGACAAACAGTTTTGTAATCCTAAAAACCGAAAATCAAACCAATGTAATTTCTGAAAATGATTTGTCATGGTGGTCCGAATACATTTCAGTTCCATTAAAAAATTTCCTGAAAAATCATTTTCAACTCAAAACACCAAGCTTATCAGGCAAAACATTAACAGGGAATGTGGCAGTTGTAGCCATCAAACTGAACTCAAAACCTGAAGAAGGCAAAGAAATGGTTCTGAATATTAAATTCAGAAACGGAGACAACAGCTTCAAGTTACTTGAAGGTGAGCGCCTGACTTTCAATTCAGCTAATCAGGGCAAACCGGCCTATTTACTATTTCAGTGCGATCCGAAACTACTGGATTCCACACAAGCAGAATTCAAAGGAACATCAGGAAATATACATCTGGCATGGAGCATCACTTTCCTGATTCTGGCAGCAATGTTTGTTCTTTTTTCAATCTATCACCGGCTGATTTTGCCTCATCCAAAATCTGATATACAATCCGATGGTCAGGAACAAAACTTTGTGAAAGAGTTTTTTAAAACCTTCGCATCTTTTTTCCGAAGAAAAGATATTGGTGTTATTCTGGCATTCCTGATGCTTTATCGCGTAGGCGAGGCACAATTGATTAAAATGGCTTCGCCATTCATGCTTGATCCCAGGCAATTGGGTGGTCTCGGATTGACTACCGGCGATGTTGGACTTCTTTATGGGACATTTGGAATACTGGCACTGACAATAGGTGGTATTCTGGGAGGAATTGCAGCATCCGCCAAAGGGTTTAAATACTGGCTTTGGTGGATGGTTCTGGCTATTAACATTCCACATCTGGCGTATGTCTATCTTTCATTTGCCCAACCTGAAAATCAGCTCATCATTGGTTTATGTGTTACAATCGAACAATTCAGTTATGGTTTTGGATTCACTGCTTATATGCTATATATGATCTACATTTCGGAAGGGAAAAACAAGACAGCACATTTTGCCATTGCAACCGGGTTCATGGCTTTGGGAATGATGCTCCCCGGAATGTTTTCGGGTTGGCTTCAGGAAATAATCGGGTACAAGAACTTCTTCGTCTGGATCATGTTATGTATGATTCCGGCAATGATTCCGGTTTTCTTTATTAGGGTAAAGCCTGAATTCGGGATCAAGAAAAAAGATTAAAACTTAAATCGACTAATAATCAACTACAAAGGATATGAAAACTTTTATCAGCAACCTATCTGGCAAAGAGTTTCCTGTTTCTGAAAAAATTTCAGGAAAGACAATACGAATATCAATATTGGAAGTATTGCAAAAGGAGCACCCACAATTCACTGTCGATAAATTTTTATCTGCCAGTGAATTAAACCTTTACCGCGAACAATACATTGAAAGCTTTTTGACCAAGCAAATCGGAACATTAACCCAACTTGAAAAAACAGTATTAGTTTCTCTGAAAGACAAATCAACTTTATCGGACAAGTTAGATGGTGATGAAAAACTTGCAAATACTTTTGGGCAAAGGATTGCTGATAAAGTCGCTGCCTTTGGAGGTAGCTGGACGTTTATCATTTCATTTGGTGTATTTCTTTTGATCTGGATCTGTATCAATATTTATTGGCTGGGCAACAAAGGTTTTGATCCGTATCCTTTCATTCTCCTGAACTTAATTTTATCGAGTCTGGCCGCACTTCAGGCTCCGGTCATAATGATGAGTCAAAACCGACAGGAAGAAAAAGACCGGGAAAGAGGCAAGATGGATTACATGATTAACCTGAAATCGGAACTTGAAATCCGGATGTTACATGAGAAAATTGACCATTTGATCATTAATGAACAACAGGAAGTAATTGAGATCCATAAGGTCCAGATTGAAATGCTGAATGACATTCTGAAACGGATCGAGAAGGTTTAAAATATCCATCAAATGAGTTCGAGCCATTGCAATACTGCTTTTATAATCCTTTTTCTTTTAATTTTAAGTAGTTCGAAACAAGCAAGTTCACAAGACTCAATTGATTTTGAAAACAAAAATTTTCTGAACCGGCTGAATAACGATTCGTCATATCTGAAATTAAAGAAGAAGGTGGTTAACGAATATGTTCATGCTAAGCCAGGTCGCTGGGGTGAGTTTGTCAATGGTGTTTACGAAGATTTATACACACGGCAAAAGTTTATTGCATTTACTTTCGATGCCTGTGGTGGAGAGAAAGGGAATGGTTTCGACCAGGAATTGATCAATTTCCTGAAAATGGAGAAAGTTCCGGCAACCCTTTTTATCAGTGGAAGGTGGATCGACGCACATTTTTCAACTTTCCTTAACTTAAGCAGGGATACATTGTTCGAAATTGAAAACCACGGACTGAATCACCGACCGTGCTCCATCGATGGCGAAAGTGAGTATGGTATCCATGGCACTTCAAATGCTGCTGAAGCTTTCGATGAAATTGAAGCCAATGCACGGAAGATTGAAGCCATCACTGCTCTCCGACCACATTTTTATCGCTCTGCAACAGCTTTTATTGACGAAGCCTGTGCCCGATTGGCTCATGAGCTGGGCATTACAGCCGTAAGCTTTCAGGTTCTTTCGGGCGATGCACTTCCTAACGCACCAGTCTCAGTAATTGAAGAGAATGTACTGAAAAACATCCGGCCCGGTGCAATAGTCATCATGCATCTCAATCATCCGGAATGGAATACGTCTGAAGCCATACAGAAGATCTTACCTGAACTTCGGATAATGGGTTATCATTTTGTCAGGCTGAAGGATTTCAAACTGGCAAACCGTAAAGGCCAGTTGTAATTTTTTTTTAAATTTTCCCATAAAAAAGTAGGGTAAATTGCTTTTGGTACGGATATAGGTTAAAATGATTGTTTAATCTTAAAAATAATGAGAAACATGAAAACAACAATTAAAGCGTTACTGGTAATTACCACATTGGCATTTTTCGCGTGCAATAAAACCGACAACACCGCCGGGATTGATCCTAATGCCACCGACTTGAGTGCGGTACAATTAAAATCGGCATCCATTGCTGTGAATGATGTCGCAGTTGAAAGCACTGCTGCAGATGTCAATTTCGAAAACGATTTCTACGCAGATTATGCAGAAGTGCTCATTCATCTTGCACAAGTAAAGGGCAGAACTGGAAATCTGATGATGGGTCAGGGATACTTTCATTACGCAGAAGGGCAGTTGCCAGCGGTTTCAATTACACGATCGGCCGGTAATGGTTACCCAATGACTCTTGTAGTTGATTACGGTGCGGGTGTCAAAACAAAAAAAGGTAAAGTAATCTCGGGCAAAGTAACCATCGAACTTTCTGCACCCAGGAATATTGATGGAAGTCAGCGGAAAGTTACCTATGACAAATGTGCGATCGATACCATCCAAATTACAGGTGTCAGTACCGATACTTTCAACGGCGACAATGTAAAGACCCGTAAACTTACCAGCGACAGCAACGTTACCTTCACCTTGGCCAATGGTGCCACAATTGGCTGGGTCGGAACTAATGTTCGCGAATGGCTAAAAGGACTGGACACTCCAAAAGTAGATGAGGATGATATGATTCAGATTACCGGACGGATAGATGTAACCCAAACCACTGGGAATTACGCACGGGTAATCACCAAACCACTGATCCGTTTGGGCGACTGTCAGCATCCGGTAGAAGGAACGATTGAATTCCAGAAGGAAGATGCAACCAATACTTTTGTAGCTTTTGCAACCCTGGATTATGGTAACGGCGTTTGCGACAATCTGGCTACCTTAACTACCGATGGAAAAACTGTAGACATCGTTTTAAAAGACCAAGGTATGCCAAAAGCAAAAACCGAAGGCAAACACCAAGGTATGGGAAATGGCGGTATGGGAAATGGTGGAATGGGAAAAGGAAAATAAGCTTTATGAAATATTTAAAAGAGAGTCCTATGATACGACTCTCTTTTAATTCGAATCAATTTTCAACTATCTTTGGCCAGATGAAAATTGAATCAAATTGAAAAAAGAAGAGTTTAAAACCCTGTTTGAAACCTATTTCGAGGACGTCAGAAAGTATGTTCTCTACCGGTCGGGCAATGATGAAATGGCTACCGACATCGCACAGGATACCTTCATGCGAATTTGGGAGAAGCAAATAACCGTCGATCCAAAAACTATTAAAGGACTTTTATTTAAAATAGCCGGTGATTTATTTGTTTCACACTACCGGAAAAAACAAGTTGCATTTAACTTCTTCAATACCTTTCAACCCAATACTAAAAACACGACACCTGAAGACGAAATTAACTTTCAGGAACTTAAGATTGCCTATGACACAGCTTTAAAATCGATGCCGGAAAAACAACGAACCGTATTCCTGATGAATCGGATCGACGAATTGAAATACAAGGAAATTGCCGATCAATTGGGACTGAGCGTAAAAGCCATTGAAAAACGGATGAGCCAGGCTCTCGAACATTTAAAAACACAATTGAAAGACAAAATATCAGGCTTGATTTTATTCGTACTGGGGTTTCGTTTTAACCGGATTAAAACTGAAAATGACAAGTGACAGAAATTAAGGAAGATAGGATACTGAGTGCTGTTGACAAGCGAAGCAAAGCATTTTTCACCGGTGGAGAATTCAACTGGACGAAAAGTGATGCTGACGTTTGGTCTGTGCTTGAAGTAAAAATAGATGCTCTGCCTGTTAATCGTTCCTTGAAATTCAATTTTAATTTTTCCAAATTTGCTGTTGCCGCAAGCATTCTGGTATTCTTTAGTGTATTAAGTTTTCTTCGATATTATTCCATCAGGATAGAAACTACTGTTGGTCAGCACCTCGTGGCCGAACTGCCCGATCATTCAAAAGCCGAACTGAACGCCCAAAGCAACATTATCTATTATCCTTATTGGTGGCGGATTAGCCGCATCGTCAAACTCGACGGTGAAGCATACTTCGAAGTGGAAAAGGGTAAAAATTTTACTGTAATTTCATCCAAAGGTACTACTCAGGTATTAGGAACAACATTCAACATTTTTTCGCGCGACAACGTTTACAAAGTTACCTGCGTTTCAGGTAGTGTAAAAATAAAATCCGGAACAGGTTCAGAAACAATCCTGAAACCGAACAGTAAAGCTGAAATTGATGCTGATGGTAAAATCAAAGTACTGACCAATATTGAAACCTATCCTGAAATTTCGTGGAAGAAAAATGTTTTTTTATTTCATGCATCACCGGTATTTCAGGTCTTTTCTGAAATTGAAAGGCAATATGGAGTGAAAATTAAAGCACCAGCTGACAACTTTACACTGTACACTGGTAATTTCTCCAAAGATCAAAAAGTAGAAGATATATTGAATTATGTATGCCCTGCGCTTGGATTAAAATATATCCGAAAATCAACCGTTGAGTATATAATAATCCGGGAGAATGAATGATCAGGAAAATCGCTATACTGTTTGTCCTTTTGATATTGTCAGTTATTGGCTCAGCTCAATCTAAAACCTACAGGATTGAAACCAGCAACCAGCCGTTGAATACGGTTCTGCTTCAATTACGCAATCAGTACGATTTTCAGTTCTCATACAGTGAAAATCAAGTATCGCAATTCAAAATAACATTTTCAAAAACTTTTTATTCGAAAGAGGAAGCAGTAAGATATCTGCTCAGGGACCTTCCCTTGCACCTCAAAATAATGGACAATGTGTTCATTATAATTCCTGATACCAGAAAAAAGAAAACTGATGAAGGAAAATATCTGACTCAAATTGCAGGTCAGATTGTAGAAGCCGGTACTTCTGAGCCACTGCCCTATTCAAATATCCTGATCAACAATCATCCGATGGTTGCCGATGTAACCGGAAACTTTAATTATACGACATTGGCTGATAGTTCCTACCGCGTCCGTATTTCTCATTTAGGATATTACGTTTACGATACGCTCGTATATGCCGGGATCGATCAGCGGTTTAAACTTATCCCTACTTCCATAAAACTTCCGGAGATACGCGTTCAAAATAATATAATTGAAAATGCTACCATGGTTGGTGAACGGACTGGTAAAATAACTATCAACCATAGTATTGCACGCTTCATTCCAGGACAAGGCGACAATTCGGTATTTAATGTAATTAGGCTGATGCCGGGCGTACAGGCAGCCGGTGAGCAGTCGAATGACCTGTTACTTTGGGGAAGTTATGAAGGCCAAAGCCTGATTACTTTTGATGAGTTTACACTCTTTGGATTAAAAAACTACAGTGACAACATCAGTGTGGTCAATCCCTTTTTAGTAAAGAATATCGAGGTATTCAAAGGTGCTTTTGATGCCAAATATGGCAATCGTATCGGCGGAATTATTAATATGACCGGAAAAAGCGGCAACATGCAAAAGCCGGTTCTAAGCCTGAATATCAATAATACAACCGTAAACGGAATGGCCGAAGTTCCTATATTTAAGAAATCGTCATTACAGGTGGCTTATCGTCAGACTTATTACAACCTTTATAATTCATCGGATTTCAACGTTTTTGCACCCACCAAGCCAGTACCAAAAACCCAGAACAAAGCAGCTCAACTTAAAAATGTAAGCTTCGACCTGAATGTGTATCCTGATGACTACCGGTTTAATGACCTGAACCTGAAATATACCTGGAATTTCGATAACGGAGATCAGTTTTATGTAAGCATGTATGGTGGCAGCGATCATTTCAGCCTATCGACCGATGCAAATATCACTCACGAAATGCGAGGGATGCACAACAAAACAGTATCAGAATTACTAAATATTAAATTACTCAATAAGGAAGATAACAGCCAACGTGGAATGTCAGTATTCTATAATAAAACATGGAACAATCGGCTCGTTTCCAAGATGGTTTTCACCCATTCCGATTTTTCAAAACATTTATCGGAGAACGTAGAATCAACAAACACAAAAACTCAGAACATTTACAATCAGGATCGCGCCTATACCGGGAACAAAGTTCTGGAGAATTCAATCCGAATTGAGAATCACCTTGACTTTCTGAACGGACATGAACTGGAGTTTGGCGGAGGATTGTATTTCAACGAAGCCGAAATTGCTTCGAATATCAATTTGCGCGATACCTTGTCCATCAACAGTTTGAACGTTTTCAGAAATAACCGGGCTTTTGCTTATTTACAGGACAATTTACCTATTGGTGAACGTCTTATTTTTCATGCTGGCGCAAGGATGAACAGGTCATTCAATAGTCCCAAACTTTACTTCGAACCTCGCCTGAGTGCTACTTATAAACTGACCGAACAAATCAAATTGAATGCAAGTCTGGGACGCTATAATCAGTTTATGTTTAAAGTTGCAAACGTTGATAAAGATCTCAACTATTCCTATCTGTGGGTTACCAGTAGCGAAAATATTCCGGTTCAAAGTGCCACCCACTGGACTGCCGGAATCAATTATTTCAAGAATGATCTGACCTTCAATGTGGATGCATACTTCAAAATGACTCAAAATCTATCCGAACGGGTTTTCGAACGTAGAAATATCAAGGGAACCAGAACAGATGGCTTTTTCCCATACTTTGGCAATGCTAAAACCTATGGTCTTGATTTCTATGCAAAAAAGGATTTCGGACGACATTCAGTTTGGGCATCATATACCTTAAGCAAAGCTATGGAAAGTCTGGCACCCGCAAACATGCCTCTTCCGCCCTATAAATCGGCCCCGCAAGATCAATTGCACGAACTCAAGCTTGCCGGATTATTCAATATCGGTAAGTTTTTCCTTTCGTCTGACTATGTTTATGGCTCGGGACTTCAAATCTTAAAAGAGGTATTTAAAAATCAAACTAATGATGTTTCATACAGCCGGGTTGATGTTGCGGTAACTTACAAATTCACGCCCAAAAGGTTTTCAGGAGAAGTCGGCCTATCCATTTTAAATTTGTTCGACACACAAAACCTGAAGTACGCAAACCTGAAAACCATTCAGTTATCTCCCGAATTGGGTAATATACAGGTATATTCCAATGCGGTGGCGTTCACTCCAATCTTATTTCTGAAGCTGGTGTTCTAAAAAGAAAAGAGGACTTTCGCCCTCTTCCAATATTCCGGATACTCAAATTTCGAAATTTTTTTTTTGCCACAAAGGCTCAAAGACTCAAAGGTTCACGAAGAATATATACAACAAAATCAACACTTTGTGCAACTTTGTGTCTTGGTGGTAATTCTAATTTTACTCCAACAATTCGTAATCGTGCATTTCTTTCATAAACGAAACAAAGTCATCCTTCCGTTCAGAATCCATCCAGGCCATTGCACTTCTCGGATGTTCGTTTAACGCCCCGGTAATCAGGTAAGGAACGTGATAGCCCCAGTCAATTTTCTTATTCCATGGAAGTACATGTTCCTGAATAGCTTTCAGCAAAGGCAACAAACGGTATTTTGGATTTTTCAGGAAGGCAATTAGAATCTCGACTGGGCAATTACCGGCACCGCGTCCCATTCCAAGCAGAGTGGCATCGAGGTAAGTTGCACCACCAATCAGGGCAGTAATGGTATTCGACATGGCCAGTTGCATATTATTGTGCGCATGAATTCCGATTTCCTTACCCGGTAATGCGGCCTGATATTTCTTCAAAAGTTCATCAATGCTTTCACTGTACATGCTGCCAAAACTATCGACCACATAAACGATAGGAACCCGCGACTTGGCCAGATCCGAAAGGGCTTCATCCAAATCGTGTTCGTTCACTTTCGAAACGGCCATCAGGTTAACGGTCACTTCATATCCTTTATCCATGCAATGATGAGCCAGTTCAATGGCTTTGTCCATTTGATGTACATAGCAGGCCACACGCATCATATCAATCACACTTTCTGAAGCAGGTAAGATGTCTTCCATGTCGATACGGCCAATATCAACCAATGCAGATAATTTGAGTTTGGTATTATTATCGCCAACAACCCGGCGCAAATCCTTTTCGGAACAAAATTTCCAAGGACCAACTTCATCACGGCTGAACGCTTTTTCACTGCTGATATAACCAATTTCCATGTAGTCAACTCCGGCTTCAACACAGGCATCGTAAACGCCTTTTACGAATTCGTCACTAAACTGCCATTTATTCATCAGCCCACCATCGCGGACAGTACAGTCAACCACTTTAATATTTTCCTTATACATTTTTTCCTATTTAGATTTGATTACTATTTTCCTTCTCATTGTTCCTGAATATTTCCAGTTCTTTTTGGACATTCCAGTTTACAAGCAATTTATACATTTCTTCGAACAGGTCCGGATTCAGTCCAAATTCCTGAGCCCATTCCCTTCTTTTCTGAAAAACCCTCAACTGACGATCCTTTGCGACAATTCCTTCAGCATTATTTTTGAATTTCACAATTTCCCGCACATATTCCATACGCTTTCCAAATGCTTCAATGATATGGTAATCAACCTTATCAATGCAGTCTCTTATCTCATCGATGCTCATGCAATCTTCAGCTTCTTTCATTACTGATTTTTTGTCGCAAAAATAACGATCTAAAATGATTTACCTAATTTTCGTGTTAAATTATAAATCTAACAGACCAGAACTTTAATAATTCATAGTAAAACGAACAATTTGGTTAACAGGAGATATTTTTAGGGCTTGTCGGCATGATACCAGAGTTCACCGAATAGATCCCACAATTTGCCGATGGGTGTTATTCATATTTATTCTTAATTACACAAATTTACTGAAGTCACAGTCTTTCTTTGACCAAATTCAATTAACTTGTGGCTATGTCAAAGCATACATGACTGATTATCTAAAATGGAGTCCGGAAACCAATGTAAACGGGGCGTAACCGAAAAGCCTAATGAGTAGGACCAATATAGACAAACAACCTTATGGAATCTCAAAAAGTCGACATGTTCATCATGACCAATGCAAAGTATTTTGAAAGCTATCAGATTAATGCCATCCGCGAAAGACTCATTGCCATTGATGATTCAAGGTGGGCCATGATTTCTACTCTTCAATTGAAAGATCCAACAACCAGTTTAATCGTTTCCATACTGGCCGGTCATTTTGGAATCGACCGGTTTATTCTCGGAGATACCGGGTTAGGAATTGCTAAACTTCTGACTTGCGGTGGCCTCGGATTCTGGACTATTATTGATTGGTTTCTGATCATGGGCGTTACACGCGAAAAAAACATGCACACCATTCAGCAACTTCTTTATTAATACGAATGGTCCGGAACAAGTTGTATGTCCTTATGTCAACGGCTTGTACTGCAGGGTACATCTGGCTTTTCCTCAATTATCAACGAAGTGTCTCGGCGTCCTTTGAGCCCGGAATATGCTTATTTAAACGGATAACGGGCATACCCTGTCCTTCCTGTGGATCAACACGTTCAGTTCTGTCTATTCTGAATGGAGATTTTATTGGGGCATTATTCTGGAATCCATTTGGAATCATTATCCTTTCGACCCTGATTTTGGCACCAATTTGGATTCTATATGATATTGTTCTTCGAAAGGACAGCTTGCTGCAGGTTTATAACCGTACCGAAATTTTCATGAGACGAAAATGGATCGCGATACCACTGATTTTGCTGGTTATCCTGAATTGGATTTGGAACATATACAAAGGACTATGATTGCTACTTCAACTTTTCACTATCAGCCCACCGATCACGAGGCAGAAAAAGCTTCGAACAGTTATGTGATGTCGATGATTGCCATTATGGGCGGTTTGCCGTTACCCATTATCAACCTGATCGCGACTTTCTTTTTCTATCTCGGGAACAGAAAAGGCACTTTCTATGTCCGTTGGCATTGTACCCAGGCATTGCTGTCACAGCTTTTTCTCATCCCTTTCAACAGCGCGGGATTCTGGTGGACCGTTTCTATCATTTTCACTTCTGAAACGATAAGTTCACAATACATCGCCTACATCCTAACACTCTTCATTTTCAACCTGATCGAGTTTATCGGAACCATCTACACCGCAATTATTACCCGTAAAGGCCGGCACGTAGAATGGTGGGTAATTGGAGGCCTAACCAATTTAATCTGCAAAGCCTGATGAAAAAAATACTTACCGAACTTGTTCTGACTGTGGCAATAATTGTTGCCGTGTGGTTTGGATTGTCGCAGGTAGATTGGATGAAGCTTTTCAAGATTAAACAGGCGACTCAAAATACCGAAGAGAAAATCGGCGATTTGTTCTGGAAGATGATGCAGAATTCGGAAACTGAAATTACTTCGGATTCCATTGTGGCTCCCGTTGATTCAATCCTGACCCGGATTTGCACGGCCAATTCGATTGACCGGAAGAAGATCAAACTCCATCTGCTCCGGAAAGACGATATCAATGCGTTTGCACTGCCAGGAAATCATTTGGTGATTTATTCAGGCCTGATTACCACCTGCGAGAACGAAGCAGAATTATACGGTGTAATTGGCCATGAATTGGCACACATGGAAAAGAACCATGTAATGAATAAACTGGTCAAAGAAATCGGGTTGTCGGTGCTGATTTCCATATCGACCGGAAACGGAAATTCTGAAGCGATAAAATCTGCAATAAAACAAATCTCATCGAGTGCCTACGACCGGAAACTGGAAACCGAAGCCGACCTCACCGCCGTGGATTACCTGGAGAAGGCCGGAATTGATCCCGAACCTTTCGCCAACTTCCTATACCAGCTGGCCGATCAAACTAAGAATCTGCCAAGCCAAATTTACTGGATCAGCAGCCATCCTGAATCGAAAGAACGGGCAGAAAAGATTATTGAACGAATCAAAGGCAAAAGCTTTCCGAAAGCTGAAGTAATGGATAGTTTGAGGTTTGAGAGGTTGAAGGAAAGAGTGCAAGAACTTGTGAAATAATCTCAATTAATAATGGAAATAACAAATTAGAAAAATATATCATGAAGAAAATTCAACTTATTGTATGCTTCCTGTTTCTCATTTCTATAGTTTTTGCACAAGAAAAGACCTACAAAAGTTCATCCTCCACAAAAAGGAAATCAGAATATGAAACAAGTAAAATTTCTCGAAATGTCATTATTGCGGAAAAGATAATAATTATTAG
>CAILJH010000103.1 GCA_903834475.1 uncultured Prolixibacteraceae bacterium
AGTCATAGATTGTAACATCAAGCAAACTTTTCTTGTGTTAATAAAGAATCGATACAGCGTCATGCCGAACGTTCGTTGAGCTCACGTCGAAGGCTTGTTTCGGCATCTCCTATTAGAATGAGACCCCGAAATAAATTCGGGGTGACTGGAAGATTACTGACTATTAATGACGTGAAACAAATGACCATTAATGACTACAACTATCTGCTAAAAGTCGTCTTCCAACTGCAATTCATTCAAATTAGTCAGGTTCCACTTTTTCTCCGGACGAAACCACAATTGATCGCCCGAAATTTCGAGTGGAGATTCCAGATTGTTGGTGAAAAGTTGTCCGGTTCCGAGTCCCTGTTCTGCTTTGGCATTCCTATGAAAAGCCCATTGTGCAATGGCATTCAGCCCGATATTCGATTCAAGTGCTGATGTAATCCACCAGCCTTTTCCAGCTTTATCAGCCTGCTCAATCCATTTTTCACAGCCTGCAAAACCTCCATGCAAACTGGGTTTCAGAATTAAAAAAGCAGGGCGGATGGTTTCAATTAGTTTCTGCATTTCCGTCCGGCTTGAAATGCCAATCAGTTCCTCGTCGAGTCCGATAGGGACTGGCGATTTCTGGCATAATTCAGCCATTTCATTCCATCGTCCGGCTTCGATAGGTTGCTCAATTGAATGGATTTGCAAATCAGACAGTCGTTTCAGGTTTTCCATAGCCGACTTAAACGAATAGGCGCCATTGGCATCAACCCTGAGCGTAATTTCTTCCGATGAAAACTCGCTGCGGATAGCTTTCAGAAGTTCGAATTCGGTTTCAAAATCCAGCGCTCCAATTTTCATTTTGATGCATTTGAACCCCGCATCAAGTTTGGTTCGAATCTGTTGTTTCATAAATTCAGGCGTTCCCATCCAGATCAATCCGTTGATCGGAATTCCCTGTTCTCCATCGGTAAAAGCTGAAGGAAAAAGAATCCGATTGCCACCATTCTTCAAATCAAGCAGGGCGGTTTCGAGTCCGAACCGGATCGACGGCCATTCCCGCAATTCTTCAGGAAACTGGGTAAAAAACCCGATTTCTTCACAAACCTGAAGAAGCTTTGCACTCATTCTTTTCGGGCTTTCCATGCTCAAATCTGGCAACGGCGCACATTCACCAATTCCGGTATTTATTCCGTCGCTTAAAAAAAAGAACCACGAATCGCGGGTCGTGTAAATTCCACGCGAGGTTCCGGAAGCTTGTCTGAAATTGAGCGTATATTTTTTGAAAGAAGCCTTCATTAGAGCTATGAGTTATAAATTATGAGTTATAAATGAACTTCATCCAAATCAGATATCTTCTTGACATTTAATTGATCGGTGCATTCCTCGAGCAACCTGATCATGTTTTTCCGGAAAACCGGATGAAGCAGGTAGGGAGCAATTTCGCAGAGTGGTATCAATGCAAATTTTCGTTCCTGAATTCTCGGGTGTGGAATGATAAGATTAGGCTGGCTGATCACCTGATCGCCATAGAAGAGAATATCAACATCAATTATACGCGAATCGTATTGGTTTGATTTGCTGATCCGTCCCAATTCTATTTCGGTTTGTTGTGTTTGCCAAAGAACTTCTTCCGGAGAAAGGATGGTCTTGAACTCCAGAACCTGATTCCAAAACAAATCAGACGATTCGAATCCCCACGGTTCGGTTTCATAGACAGCCGATAGGGAATTGATTTCTCCCAATCGTTTCTCCAATTTGTCGCGTGCTTCAGAAAATATTCTGGATTTATCGCCAAGGTTTCCACCAAGCAGGATATAAAGTCTGATCATAACAACGGGAAATATGTAACAAAAACACTATTTTCGTACAAATCTATCGTACATTTCAATCGAAACAAACAAAATCAAATAAAATACAGATGAAACAATTTTTCAAATTTACTCTGGCGTCTATCCTTGGTGTGATAATTGCCGGTTTGTTACTTCTTTTTATAACCATAGGAATCATTTCTGCCATGGTATCAGTATCTGATGAACCAGAACAAATTTCAGGAAATAGTTTATTGCTCCTGAAGTTCAATCACCAGATTGTTGACCGTGCGCGGAAAAATCCCCTGGAAGGGCTGGATTTTGGATTATTTCAGGGAAATAAAACAGTAGGCTTGAATGATATTCTCAGCTGCATCAAGAAAGCCAAAACGGACGACAACATCAGAGGAATTTACCTCAATCCAACCGATATTGAAGCCGGAATGGCAACTGTTGAGGAAATACGGTCGGCACTGAAGGATTTCAAAACCTCAGGAAAATTTATCTACGCATACGGCGATGTTATACTTACCCAAAAAGCATACTATCTGGTAACCGTGGCCGATTCGCTGATGCTGAATCCTCAGGGGTTGATTGATTTCAGAGGACTGGGCGGCGAACGTACTTTCTACAAAAAAGGCCTGGAAAAACTGGGGGTTGAAGTACAAATTATCCGCCATGGAAAATTCAAATCTGCAGTTGAACCTTATCTTTTGGATAAAATGAGCCCTGAAAACCGCCTTCAGACCGAAACCTATTTAAAAAGCATCTGGCATGAAATGCTGACTGAAATTTCGGCTTCACGCAAGATGGGTTTTGATGAACTCAACGATATTGCCGATATGGTTGCAACCTTCCGGAAGGCTGATTTTGCAAAGCAGAAGAACCTTGTTGACCGGCTGAAATACAAAGATCAGGTGATTGACGACCTGAAAAAGCTGACCGGTACGCGCGAAAAGGATGATGTAAAAGCAATTGATATTTTCAAATACATTAAAGTTCCTGAACAACGGGTACAAAAAGGTGGCATGGTACGGAACAAAATTGCAGTGATTTATGCATCCGGAGGAATTGATACCGGTATGTCGGATGAAGATATTAATTCAGAAGATCTTTCAAGAACTATCCGCGAAGCCCGGCGTGATTCCTCCATCAAAGCGATTGTGTTGCGCATTAACTCACCTGGTGGTACGGTTCATGGTTCGGAAGTAATCTGGCGCGAGGTTCTGCTTGCTTCAAAAACCAAACCGGTAGTTGCATCGATGGGCGACGTGGCTGCGTCAGGAGGTTATTACATTGCCGCTGCTGCGGATACCATTATGGCAGATCGCACCACCATTACCGGATCAATAGGCATATTCGGGATGGTTCCCAATATGCAAAAATTAATGACTGACAAACTCGGAATAACCACTGACGTGGTCACTACAAACGAACATTCAGACATGATTTCATTTACCCGCCCAATGACACCTTTTGAGCGCGATCTGATGCAAAATTCCGTCGAGGAAGGTTACAACACGTTTATTACCCGGGTAGCAGATGGTCGCCATATTACAAAAACCGCTGTTGACGACATTGGCCAGGGCCGCGTCTGGGCTGCTCCAAATGCAAAGGAAATAAAACTGGTAGATACTTTTGGTGGTTTAAATGATGCCATCGAACTGGCGAAAAATATGGCTAAACTGACGAATTTCCGAATCGTGAATTTACCCAAGCTGAAAGATCCGCTGGAAGAACTGATCAAGGAGTTTTCGGGCTCAGCCAAAGCAAGTTTCATGAAAGACGAAATGGGCGAAACTTATAAATATTACGAGCAATTACACGGACTTATTTCGCAAAAAGGAATTCTGGCCCGGATGCCGTATGATATTGATATTCATTGATAAAATCAGGAAAAAGTCATTAGTCAATAGAATAAAGGAATTTAAAATTATCCATTTCTAATGACAAATGACTCTTTCTTCTATATTTTTCAAGATGGCATACAATCAAATTCTGGCCAACCGGATCAGGGAACAAATTCAGGAATTCGAAGGAATCGAAGAAAAAGAGATGTTTGGTGGCCTGTGTTTCCTGCTAAAGGATAAAATGTTCGTTGGAGTAATTAAAGACGAAATGATGTGCCGGTTCAATCCGACACTTTATGAAGTTGCACTCGAAAAGTCGGGCTGCCACGAAATGCTATTTACCGGAAAACCGATGAAAGGCTGGGTATTGATTGAGGAAACAGGACTTAAAAACGTTAAGGATTTTCAGTATTGGATTGGTTTGGCTGTTGATTATAACCAACACGCCAAATCTTCAAAGAAGAAAAAATAACCCGCGATTTATATGAAGAAATTTTTCCTCTTTTCCTTTTTGAACTTGTTTTTCCTGATTTCGGTTGCACAAAAAACAATACCCTGTCTGATAAAAACATCATTGGGAGATATCCGAATCGAACTTTATCCTGATAAAGCGCCAGTTACAGTAGCCAATTTTCTGAGCTATGTTGACCATCAGCTCTACGATGGAACCAATTTCTACCGGGTTTGCACTCCTGAAAATGAGAAAGAGCGGAAGGTTAAAATTGAAGTCATTCAGGGAGGAGATGTTCAGGAAGTCAAACAGTTTGCACCAATCACAATCGAAACAACCAATCAAACCGGAATCCATCATCAGGACGGAACATTGTCGATGGCCCGTGACAAGCCTAATTCAGCGGCTTCCAGCTTTTTTATTTGCATCCACGATCAACCAGCACTTGATTTTGCCGGGAACCGCAACCCCGATGGACAAGGATTTGCCGCATTTGGGAAGGTGACCAAAGGAATGAAAGTAGTCTTTAAAATTCAGGCACAAAAAGATAAAGATCAATATTTGATCCATCCGGTCACTATACAATCTGTTAGAAGGCTAAACTGACAGAAGTTAAATAGTCCTAAAACTTATCCGGACATTTGGTTGTTGATTGAAAAAGTAGAACTTCGCAGTAAAATCAAACTATTTGAATCATGAAGAAATTATTTTTACTAAAAGCTGATTTTCGTGATGCCAGCCTGAGCGACAGCAAAAGGTATTTTTGCCCTGACTGTGTCATGCTTGAAGGTTTATTATCATACTATCCACGACTTCGCGACGAAATGGATGTTCAGTATGTCAATTTTGCTCGGCCACGCCAGGTATTGATCAATTTGATCGGTGAGGCGAACCAGAGCTGTCCGGTATTGGTTCTGGAGGACGGTTCTTTCATCAACGAAACTACTGAAATTATCCGGCACCTAACTGAATACCATCAGGTTGGACAATCACATTGAATTGGAACGCCTTCTGATTTTCATCACATGAATTGCCCGTAATTTCAACAGATTATTGGCAACCATGCAGGTAAGCTGAGATACAGTTTGAAAAATCCATCATTTTAATTAATGATGGATTTTTTTTGCTGTTTTTTTGCCTAATCCTTTCTTGCTATTGACTTTGATATCGGATTGTTGTAAATTTATATAAGGCAGAAATACTGTTTTCTCCGTTCTGCAAATCATGAAGTATTCGACAATCTTTAAAAAAT
The DNA here is from genome assembly GCA_903834475.1 of uncultured Prolixibacteraceae bacterium. GTDB lineage: Bacteria > Bacteroidota > Bacteroidia > Bacteroidales > Prolixibacteraceae > Aquipluma. The sequence goes on from CAILJH010000103.1 coordinate 5,335, forward strand.
ACAGATATGGCGACCAATAATTACGACATGCTGGTCCAACTGGACGAAAAGTTGCTGAACAAGGCTTTGGCAATGGTCTATTATACCGGGTTCATTAAATTTGAAGGTGAATATAATTTTGTCGAAGGTGTTCCCGATGAGCTGCTTGGATTCACCAAAATAAAATACAAACTTCAGGTGAAGAGTGAACCGTTTGTCGACTTGCTGGAAGCCGACGAGGTAGATATACGGATTTCCGGAGAATTAAACCTGATCGTACTTACAGGAGTTCCGGTTGGTCTGGATATCGAGTTAAACGTAAAAGCTCATGCTGAATTTGATAAAGGAATCCAAAACCTGAGCTACAGCATTCACGAGGTTCAGATTCTGAGTCTGAAACTGAATGACAAAATTCAAATGCACCGGAATTTCATTCAGAAACTCAACCAGATTTTTACCATTCTGTTGAACGATTATTTCAAAAACACATTGAAAGTGCTGCACATTCCGATGGCTCTGCAAAGTCTCGAATTACCTATGATGCCAGATAATGCTGCATCCAAACTGCCAGTTTCGCGCGTTGATGTAAAAATACTGGATAAAAAAACTCTGGCCGTAGGTATTAATTTCTTTGCTGATACGCCTTCGGCAAGCCTTTCCGGAAGGTTTACCAACGGAAAAGAGCTTTACTTCGGCCTGAAAAAACAGACGCTTTTTAATATTTTCAATTTCTGGTGGGACCGAACCACTTTTAACAAGAAAAAAGAATTTGACGGTCAGACTCAGGTCGGTTTTGATGCCACACTTGAAAAAGGGGTGGATCTGGCAACCCGGATTATCTCCCTTGGATTCATCGAGTCGGATACAAATTATGAGAATGTGCTGCTCGACTACGGCGGAACTGTCGAGATTACTCACAAACCCGAATTTGAGTTCATCAGTGGAAATGTGGTGAAACTGACCAAACTTATCCTGAAAACTGATCTGTTTGCAAAAGTTTCAGCCGATGTATTTAAAGAAATTGACCTTGATACCAGCTCATTTATTCCTGATAAAATCACTCCATGGAATGATGACATCAAACTGAAAACCATCAATAAGCGAAAGGATCTCCTCAGCCTGAAGGATAATTTTGATCTGGAAATCATTGATGCCGAAGGACAACTCGCCTTTAATGAGGACAACAATCTGGTTGTAAAAATTAAAAAAGCCGATTTCACGCTGGACTTCAAGCACAAAGGAAGTAACCTGACTCAACGGATGCTGGAAAAACTGATCAGTTTCATCAAAGAACGGGTAATCGAGAAAATTCCGGATATTGTTTTATCCCCTTCACTGATCCTGACGAAAGTAAATATTTATGGATTTACCGGAACGATCAGCGATACTTCGCTGGAAATAAATCCGGAAGAAATAATCGTTTCTACCAACATCATCATCAACGAGTTGAAAAGCCTTCCGGTTGCAGTTCCATTGTATATTGCAAACAAGAAATCTAAGGTGATCCATAAATTTGAATGCCCTCAGGTGGGCGATATTGATCCGAATAACCGGATTGGTTATTTTGTAATTTATGAAGCTTTAAGCGAGAATTATACAGCTTGTAAAACCTGCCTGAATGGCTACCACATCAATTAACCGTCCAAAAACAAAATCATGAAAACAGCAGGATATGATGTCGTTTTGTTGCTCAACGAGAAATTTCTGAGCCAAATTTCAGGAGCACTTCTATACAATGGATTTTTCACCTTCCACGGACGCGAAGATTTGAGCCTGCGCCTGAATTCAAGTCAACTGGCCAAAATTCCAACCGATCTGCGTGGTTTTTTAAACCTTGACTATCGATTTAAACTGAATTATGAACCACACATCGATTTTCAGGACAACAACAAAATCGGCGTTTTATTTGATGTGAGATGTTATTTTTGGTTCTGGGAAGGACTTGAACTGAAATTCGATTTGGTTTGCTCAGTCGTTGTCCCGATTTCGATTGATGAACTGACACAAAAATTCTGCATCAAATTTGAAGACAGTGTGGTCAGTGAACTGAAAATAAAAACACAGTACACGCTCGACGAATCGGTTACCGTGGTTATTCATCCGGTCATCAACAAGGCTATTCATGCCTATTTCAGTAAGAAGGAAAACCATTTTGCCATCGATCTTCCGACGATCGAAACCTACCTGCCCTACACAAAAAAAGTTGATGCCAATAAAGTTCAAATTGAGTTAAAAGCATTAAAAACAGTGAGCTCTGATGCAATGGTCCTTGCTTTTAATTTATTCAACTACCAGGGTGGAAATGCAGCTCAGTTGAGTGATTTTGCACGAAACTGCAGTGTTGGCCTTGCGATTTCTGAAATGGCGATGAACAAAGTGTTTGATTTTTTCTGGACCCACACCGACTGGGATAAAAGTTTCCGGAAGACTGGCACGTTTCACATCAATCTGGTTGATGATGTATTGGGCGTTCTGACCGGGATTGCCGATTTTGTGGTTGGAACCGGAATCAAATTCGCAACATTTGGTTTTATCGATACAGAAATCAATTACCTCGGAAGTGATTTTGAATATACCATCGACATCGATTTTAAAAACAAACCGACTTTTGATATCATTGCCGGGAACAAAGTGGCCATTTATAATCTGGGATTCAATCTGTTTGTCAGGCTGAAAATGTATGTTACCCTGGAGGGAAAGATTAAATTAGACACTTCAGGGCCGATACCTGATGAATGTACACCCTGGGAAGATGACATTACCATTTCGGAAACCCGGAAGACAATCAAAGTATTTGATATCGGAGTTCCTATCCGGAATATCGTTGTCCGGAGTTGTACCGGTCAGATCAATTTAAAAGAAGATGAAAACGTACTGCAATGCAAAGTGGTTGATTTTGAATTCAAGCTGACTGATTTCATTCCATCCGACTGTCTCTTTCTGCAATTGCCGGCCAAAATCGGTGACCTGCTCGTCGATAAATACAAAAGCAAAATCATCGATGCGATCCCACCATACGTGGTTTCACCGAAATTTTCGTTCGATATCTCAAAACTAACCGATAAAATAGAATCTATAGAAGTTGCTCCGGGCTTAACGATTGAACCTCCGGATATTCCCTGGAAAATCCATGTGGATGCCAAAAAGCTGGAGATTACTGATTCCGAAGCTATCCTGGCTGCAGATGTTTATTTTGATGAATTAAACGAAGTAATTATTCCTGTTCCGAAGTATGTAGTTAATGTAAATAACAATGAAATTCACAAAGCCGGATGTGACTCTATCATGGATACTTACGAAGTACATCAGCATGGTTATTATCTGCTCGACCGGGCGCTGAAAAAAAATTACGATGGATGTAAAAAATGTCTCCCGGCATATCACAAAAAATAAAAGATTTCGTATATTTGAACAAGCGGCGAAGCGAGTTCATAATGGATTAGTGGTAAGTGGTTAATTAAAAGTTCAGAATTGAAATTGTAAAAACATTAAAATCGAAAGAGCCATTTAAAAGTTCAGGTTCTCGTCTTCGCTCTTTTTTTTGAAATAGGTAATTATCTTATTGATCTGTTTGTATTTGACGGCAGATTCAAAAAAAGAATCCGGTCTCATTGCGAGGCCGGATTTTTTTGGCATTTTTAATTGATTTAAGGATTCTGCCTTGTTGAAAGATAGTGTCCTTTTTACATGGATTTGTTTCTGGTTTCTAAAAGTTATATCCCAATCCGATTTTAATTCCGCTTTCCCACAAATTTTCATGATACACTTCTTTTTTATATGGAACGATCAAATGCCTTTGATAGAATGGATTTAAACTAATCGTAAAGTTTTTCAAGCGATATCTTCCACCAACCCCGGAACCAAATCCAAGTCCTGATTGGTTGAAAGTTGTGGAACTCTTATGATGCACTTCAAAGTCGATCATTGGACCCGCATAAATAAAGAAATACTTCCAAAAGGTTAAATCTCCATATAATGGAATAGACAACATCTTTATATTCGTATCTAAATAGTGCATTATTCCATCAGGGAAATAGTTCGTTTCAATCTTATTAACTGAATATTGCAAACCTGTTTCAAGAGAAATGAACGTATTAATTTCTCTTGAATACCTTAATTCGTACAAATCTGCACCCTTTCCGGAATGTCCCATATCACCATACCATCCTTTTGGAATTTCTAATCCGTTATTCGCAGAAGCAAAAGATATTGATAATCTATTTCTTGTTTGGGCAAAGCACTCCAAGCAAAAAAGAAAAGAACAAAAAATTAGTAGCCCCATTTTCATATTACTGGTCTTTAGATGAACTTCTCCCTTTTCTGCAAATTAAACAATCCGTAAAGAACAAAAAGCAGCGAGCCTACGGAAAGGAAAATGCGGTTTTTCATGGTAATTTCCTGCCAAACCATTTCGTTGAGGCGGTTCGGAATGTTAAACGGGTTCAGGAAAATATTCCACATGGTACGTTCGAGTGCTCCGGAAATAATAAGCAGCAGAACACCAATAATTACCATGACTACAGCAGTTCCGTTGCCATTCTTAATTACAGTCGAAAACAGGAAAGCCATTGACCCGAGAAAATAGATCGGGAACATGACCTGGAAACTCAGCTCGAAAATATTTACCGGTGCGAGTAAAAAATAGCTCATCACGGTCAGTCCGATCATCATCAGAAAAACAAGTACAAAAATCAGAATCAGCCTGACCAGCCAAACTTTGTAACGGTAGTCGGGTATCCCAAAAAGTATTTCAAGTATTCCGGCATCCAGATCGTTTTGAATTCCAAATGTCATCGGGTAAAAAATCAGCAATAATCCAGGCATGATTTGAAGTCCGTAGATAAATCCATCATCCATTGCATTGTTATCGTATATGCTCGTAATGGCAATGAAAAAATAGAAGGCCAGTGCTGCCAGTACGAACCAGATAAACCGGTTGCCAAAAATAACCTTCATGTTATATTTTACCATCTTCCGGAACAAAATCCAGATATTGGCAATTGATATTGATGATTCCATTGCTTTATTGATTTTAGATTAAAGATCAACGATTAAAGATTAACGAATTAGCAATGAAGCTCTTCCCTCGTTAATGGTTAATCAACAATCGTTAATCGTTAATTTATTCTACTTTAAATCTTTAATCAAACACAAATACGCATCTTCCAAAACCGGATTAGCCATGATTGCATCTTCGGTAGGTTTCTTTTTTGAGATGAAACGCACTCTGATCAGGTCGCCCTGACGCATGTGGTGTGTTACGAGTTGTTTATTTTCCATCTTTTCGAAATCAGCAATCGACAGATCAAACTGCCAAACCATATCCTTCGCCAGATGAACCATTTCAGAAGGTTTCCCGAAGTATTTTAACCGGCCGCGGTTAATTACGGCAACCTGATTGCATGAGCTCGAAATATCTTCAATGATGTGTGTCGAGAAGATTACAATACGGTCGCGACTCAGCTCAACCAAGAGGTTGCGGAAGCGGATACGCTCTCGTGGGTCAAGTCCGGCAGTTGGCTCGTCGACCACCATAATCTTTGGCAGATGAAGCAGGATTTGTGCAATGCCGATTCGTTGCTTCATTCCTCCGGAATAGGAACCAATTTTATCGGCGCGTTTTTCCCACATGTGAACGGCTTTCAGCACGTATTCGATGCGCTGAATCCGTTCTTCCTCATCAGTGATCCCTTTCAGAATTGCCTGATAATCGAGGAATTCCTGAGCTGGCATATTTTCGTAGGTACCGAATTCCTGTGGCAGGTACCCGATCAGGCCTTGCAATTCTTCCCTCTTTTCCTGCGTGTCGATGCCATTGATCCAGATTTTCCCATAACTCTGTTCCAGGATACCGCAAATGATGCGCATCATAGTTGATTTCCCGGCACCGTTCGGACCAAGCAAACCAAACATTCCGGTTCCAATTTCGAGTGAAACTCCGTTCAGCGCCTTGAATGGCTGATGCTGTTTTCCGATAACCGGTATTTGTTTCACCAGTCGAAGCAAACCACGACGAGTCGTTCCAAAGCGCCCGGTAATGCGGTCGATGTTGATTTTTTCCTGATATAATTTTTTGGAAGTAACTGAGATGATTAGCGACAGATACCATAAGATTCCAAATGTGACCACCAGTCCAATGGTTTTGTCGATTTTCCATACCACGAAAACTTCAATTGCCGGTAAAATCCAGAAGAGAAAAATTCGCATTGCATTGAAAATTTTGACCGGAAACTTTTTGCCTGAAATTTCAGTCCTGAAATTCAGGAGGAGCCCAAATGGTCTCCATATACTGAGGGCGAACTGGGCAATTCCTACTGAAAGTAAAAGCGACCAGAATGCTGAGTTCAAATAAAAGAAACTGAAATAGACCAGGAATCCCAATACCGGAATCTGCCAGATCAGGTAATCAAATTCCTTTAAAGTTTGGTATTGCTTTTCGAGACCCGCGCGGCGACGTATTTTCTTGCCTGATTCCCACTCGCGTGAAAACCGGGTTTCGCGGTCATAAATTTTTACCAGGTTCTGAATGCGGATGTTCAGTGTATCCTGTTCACCTATCAATGTTGTTTGTGCTTTCCTCAAACTGTTGAGCAAAAACCAGGTTGATCCCGGAACCAATATGGATACCAAAATAAAGTCAAGCATCTTCCACAAGCCTGAATCAATCTTGAAGTAGATCAGTAAAAATGATGCAGCCATCAGAGCAATCATGATAATCCGTATGCGAACCTTTTGCTCTTTAAACCAATCGATGGCATTTTCCAATCCGGAATAAAATGTCGGTATAAAGACCAGAGTGAGTATAGTACTCAGTGCCAGACCGCCGATAACCACGATGGCAAACGGTGCGCCGATGGCGCTGACGTATTCAGCATCACCCATAGCCAGCGGGAGCATACCAACAATGGTCGTTATTGCTGTTATCAGGATCGGACGTACACGCGAAAGTCCAGCAGTCATGAGTGCACGTGAGCGGCGGAAACCACGCTTCCGGAGAATATTCGTGTAATCGATCAGAATGATCCCGTTATTGACCACCACACCGATCAGGATCAAAAACCCAGTCAATGTATTGGCATTAAGCAGACTGTTATTGGTGACGATGAGTGCAATCAGAGAACCGATGGCAGCCAGCGGTATGGAAAAGAGCAGAACGAACGGTGTAGAAATGGACTCGAAAACCGAAGCCATGATCATAAATATCAGCAATATAGACGCTCCAATCATGAAATAGAACTCTGAGAAATCGGTTTCTTCATGAACCACTTCAACTGCAACCCCCGATGGCAAATTGTAATTGGCAACCAGCTCATCAATTTCGTACCGGTAGGCCGCAAGCAATTCCTTTGAATCGGCTGCTCCGCTCACAAAACGATAATTCACCTCAATCTGTTTTTCCTGGTTCACCCGATTGATGCCCGCCAGACCACTGGCATAAACAATGTTCGTAAAATCCTGAAGATCATGAATTCCGCCTTGAGAATCGCTGACCTGCAACATTCGAAGTTCTTCCATATTGCGGTCAGTCTTTTTTATTTCACCTACGACCAATGGTTTTTGGGTGATAATGATTTCATACTCGTCGACACCCTGTTTATACTGAATGCTGGTTGCAATTTCCTTCGAAAAGGAATTGATCTCAGATAAAACATTCTGGAGAGAAATGTTGTATTCGGTCATGAGCAACGGATTGAAGTACAAATGAACTTCAGGCCGGTTATCCGAAATATTCAGGTTGACCGTTTGCACCGATTCAAGCTGATCGATAAAATATTTAATGTCTTCGCCAACCGCCTGCAGCTGTTTGAAATCCTGACCTTTGAGTACAATTTTTTCTTCGTCGGTTCCAATTCCCATCATTTTCTGGAAAGCGCCACCCATGTTGCGGCTGCCTCCCTGGAAACTGCGTGTGTTTTGTGTTTGCGTAAAAGAGATTGATGAAGCTTTTATTCCCTTTGTACGGTCGCTGATGTCGGTTTTAACCTGAGCAAAAGTCCGGTCAGCAATAGCTTCGTATTTTTCTTTCAGTTTTATCGTGACAACAGCCTGTTCAGCTTCTATTTTGCTGATTACATCCAGCTTCTCAGCAAGGTCATCCAGCTTTTTCTCTACTTCCTGAACTGTATGATCGGTGGTTTCAAGCGATGAACCTGAAGGCATGGTAACGTACAGTCGGATTTCCTTGTTTTCTACTTCCTGAAGTGAATTGATGCTCACCGCAAGACTAAGGAAAACAGCAAGGAAAAACAATACAATTCCTCCAATAATGGTAGCCGCCGGAAAACGCATACACGACTTCAGGAATACTAAGTAAACCTGAACCATCCGCATATTGGTGGTCACCTTTTCATAGAAGATGTTTTTGGCTACTCTCCTTCGGAGCAAGGCATATGAAGCCATTGGAACCAAAAGCAAGGCAACAGCAAGTGAAACCAATACGGTGGAAATGATTGAAACTCCAACATTAAATCCCAGCATTTCGACCATGAAATTTTTGGAAAATAAAAACGGAACAAAAACAACGATAGTGGTCAGTGTGGATGCCAGAATTGAACGCCAGACTTCAGTTGTCCCCTGAACAACGGCTTGCATAGGGGCATACCCCTTCCCTGCCAACCGGTAAATATTCTCGAGCACCACCACACTGTTATCGAGCAGCATCCCAATGGCCAGCGCCATACCAACCAGGGTGAGACTGTTGATACTGATGTTGAAGGCATAAAACAGGTTGAATGAAGTGAAAATTGAAATTGGTATAGCCAATGCGATGAACGAAACGATGCGCAGATTTTTCAGAAAAATCCAAAGAACAAAAATTGCCATAATCCCGCCAATCAGGGCCAGTTCCATAATCTGGTTGATGTTCTTCTCCATCTGGTCGGCCGAATTGCTGATTTCAGCAATTACGATTTCCTTAGTTGCCATTTTTTCATTCAGCTTCGACACAATCTTTCGGGTAGCTTTTGAAAGCTCAATGAGGTTGGCCTGCGAATCGTTTACCAGTAAAATGGTGACGGCATCTTTTCCGTTTACCCGGCTGAACGAAGTTTCTTCCTTGACACCAAACCGAACTTCGGCAACATCTTTCAGCAAAATAGGCCCGCTTGCGACAACCAGATTTTCGATATCTTCAACTTTCGTGTATTCGGCAGTGACATGAACAAAATACTGTGTTGTTTTTTCTTTCAGGTTGCCCACATAGGTTCGAGATTGTGTGTTTTGTGCAAGTACCGAACGTATTTTTCCCGGCGTAATATGGTAAGCTTCACAAGCCTTAGTATCCAGGATAACTTCAATTGACTTTTGTTTACCGCCATACACATTGACTGAAGCGATTCCATCGATGTTCTCCAGATCGGGTTTGATATCCTGATCAACCAAGGTGCGAACCCGGTCAATCCCTCCTTCGCCCCGTGCCTGAAGTTCCATAAACTGCGAATTCATCTGTTTCAGGTCAACTTTGGCCACATTGACCCGCACACCGGTAGGCATGGTCGATTGAATCTCATTGATCTTTTCCTGAAGTTTCAGGTAAGCATACTTGAAATTGACATTTTTCTTGTAATAAACTACGATGGATGCCTGCCGCGATTGCACATTGGACTCGATGGATTCAATGCCTTCGAGCGTTCCAATAGCACCCTCAAGAGGAATTACCACATGATTCTCCATATATTCCGGAGCCATTTCGGTAGCCGAATTAGCCTGAACGAACAGAAAAGGAAGTTCGGCATTGGGCAACAGTTCAACCGGCAACTGCTTATATGAGACGTAACCCAAAACGGTCAGTCCCAGGAACAACATGCTGATCAGTATTTTTCGCTGTATGATGAATTTCATCTGATATTATTTAGAGCCCCCTTCCCGTTCCCCCGCTGGGGGAAAGCCTGGAACTGGCTTTTCATGAGATTATTGCATTATTTTGGAAGCATTTTATTCTTATTTTCTTCCCTTATTGAATATTTTTCCCTCCCGTCCGAAAGAAGATTTATACTTTTTCTGCTTTATCCCGCGGACGGTAAATTTGCTTTACTTCTCTTTCCCGGGGTGTCGTTCCTTCGTCACTTTACCCCGGGTTATTGATATTTTGCCCCTTCAGGGCAAGATGGTCATAGAATCATTGCCCTAGCTTTCCCCCTGTGGGGGAACGGGAAGGGGGCTTTTAAACTTGTCTTTCAATCCATCCAATACATCGAATACACAAGGAATCACAACAAGCGACATAATCGTTGAAGTGATCAGTCCGCCGATTACAGCCAAAGCCATAGGTGCACGCAACGATGTGCTTTCACCGAATCCAAATGTAAGCGGAAGCATGGCCAGGATGGTTGTCAGTTTGGTCATCAAAATCGGGCGGATACGCTGCTGACCAGCCTGCATGATGGCTTCCACGCGGGAAACGCCTTCCTTCTGAATCTGAAGGATGCGGTCAACAAGCAGGATCGCATTATTTACTGCAATCCCAACCAGCATGATGATTCCGATTATGGCCATCACATTCAGTGTCTGCCCCATGATCAGGAAAATCAGGATCGACCCAACAATGGCAAACGGAATGGTTGTCAGGATGGTGAACGGATGAAGCAAGGACTCGAATTCGGCTGCCAGCACCATAAAAACCAAAACAATTGATAAAATCAAGGCAAAACTGAGGGCATCCATCGATTCCTTGCGTTTCTCTTCTTCGCCTGTAACCTTTATTTTGTAATCCGGAGGAAGGCTGATGCCTGCCAAAGCCAGATTTACTTTGCCTACCATCTTATCCAGAGCAATGTCTTTATTCATATAACCAGTAATTTTTCCTATCCGGACCTGGTTCCTGCGGAAAATTTCTTTCGGAGATACGCCCTGACGGATGGTGGCAATCTCATTAATATGAATAACCTGAGTTCCGTTTTTAATGACCATATCCGATAAGTCAGCCAAACCCTTGTCGGGCAAACGCAATGTGATGTCCTGCATTTCACCGCCTTTTTCAACAGTTCCGGCAGTTTTTCCGGTTAGCTGATCTTTAATTTGGCTAACCACATTGGTCACGCTCAGGTTAAAAATTCCGGCGCGCAAACGATCGACCACGATTTCAACTTCGGGAGATCCGCCTTCCATCGAAGCTTCGACACTGTACAATTCAGGAATTCCCTGAACTGCGGTTTTCACCTGATTGGATAATCCTTGAATGACACTCAGATCCTGCCCCTGAATTTCAATTACCAGCGGAGCCTCATCGGTTCCCATCATGCCGCCTAAAGCAGTCTGATCTTGAACAAATTTCAGTTTGAGGTCGGGCAATTCGCCAATTCCCTGCGAAATGGTCTGAATGGCAGCAGTTGAGCCAAATTTAGGGTCAGGTTTCAAAATAATTTTGATGTTTGCTGTATTTTCACCTTCAAAAAGTGCGTTCTGGCTGCTAAGTAACCCGGTTGACGGTCCCACCTGGCTGTATAAAGTTTCCAGATGATCGCCCAAGGCTTCGCGGATAATATTTTCAAGGTTATCAACTGCCGCATTGGTACGCAGCAACCGGGTCCCTTCCTGCATTTTCAATTCAAGCGTAAATTGCCTGGTTTCTGTTTTAGGCATGAACTCCGTACCAATATATGGGATCAGTAACACAGATGAGCAAAGTAAGATGAAAGCACAGATAATTACAGCCCAGCGATGTTTGAGAATTTTTCCTAAAAACCGGCCATAACCTTTCACCTGAACGGTTTTTGCCGTACCGGGTTTTGTGCTGTTTTTGAAGAAGTAGTTGTACAGCATCGGGATTAACAAAACTGCCGCCACGAGCGACGAAAGCAATGAAAAGGTGATCGTCCATGCCTGATCTCTGAAAAGTTCCCCCGATGCACCATGAAGATAAACGATGGGCAGGAAAACCACGATGGTGGTCAGGGTTGATGAAGTTATCGCCCCGCTTACCTGCGAGGTTCCCTGTATGGCCGCATCTTTCACCGACATTCCTGTTTCGCGGAGCCGGAAAATATTCTCCATGACCACAATGGCATTGTCGACCAGCATACCGGCACCCAGTGCCAGTCCGCCCAAGGTCATAATATTCAGGCTCAGACCATTGAAATACATCAGATTGAAAGTAGCTATGATCGAAACCGGCATGGATATGCTTACAATCATGGTTGTTCCTATCCGGCGCAGAAAAAGGAAAACCACAAAAATGGCCAGTGTCATACCGATTAAAGAGGTATTTTCTACTTCTTTGATGGCATTGCTGATGAAAATCCCCTGATTGGAAACTACGGTCATTTTATAACCCGGCAAAGCCTTTTCCATGGTAGCCAGGGTTTTTGTAATTTCCTCAACAGCCTTTACCGTATTGAAACTTGTTTCCTTATAGATCGACAAACCCAGGCAGCGAATGCCATTAATCCTGACAATGTTTACCGGTTCTTTGTTGGCAAAACTGATTTTAGCCACTTCGCGGAGGTAAATTGGTGCTTTCTGTGCAGTGGTACTTCCATTAATAACCGATTTGTAACCAACAATTGTGTTCTCGAAGTCGCTCAGATCGGTCAGCAAACTAACTCCTTTGACCACATATTTCAATCCCATTTCAGTAATTGAGCCTCCTGAAATACTTTGGTTGAAGCTCTGGATGCGGGTGTTCAGTTCGTCGAGTGATAAACCGAATGCATCGAGCATATACTGATCCGTTTGAACGAGAACTTCATTGGTTTCAGCTCCGGAAACTTCCACATCGGCAACTCCTTCAAGCCTGACCAGTTCGTTACGGATATAGTTTTCGGCCACTTTCCGGAGTTCATTCATGTCGGTAATACTCTCATGCGTAAGGCTGACAACCATTACCGGAGCGGTATTCGGATCGTGCTGGGTGATGTTAATATTATCGATGGCCTGGTTTTGTGCAAATGCACTGGCTGCTTTCTGAAGGTCAAGAAAAGCTTCATCCATATCCTTTGTCCAGGCGTACTCAACGGTAATCTGGGCAGTTCCAACTTTCGAAATCGACGAAACCTGCATCACACCTGACTGGCGGATAGCCAGCGCTTCCAGGTTTTCAACAAATTGTTTCTCCATTTCTTCCGGAGGACGTTCTCCTGATTTGATTTCTATAAACAAACGTGGATTGTTTATTTCCGGGAAAAGGTCGATGCCAAGTTTGCCAAAAGAAATGTATCCCAGCAGAACAATGCCAAAGACCACCATCAGAATGGTAACCGGATAGTTGACAGCAAATTGTGTTAATTTTTTCATTCGCTAATAATTAATTGAGTTCGAACTTTAGGCACTCTAAACTCGCAACTTCTTATTTCACAATCTTCACCTTTGAACGGTTTTTCAATGTCTCAAAACCTTTGATTACCAGGCGATCATTCTTTTTTAAGCCGGAAGTGATTTCAGCGTCGTTTTGATTTTCGAAACCAATGGTGATGCGTTTTTCATTCGCGGTTCCATTATCGACAACGAAAACCGATTTTCCACGCTGTCCTGATATGATGATGTTTTTAGGAATCACAATCACGCTGTCGTGTTTTGCCAAAACGATATCAGCCTTGGCAAACATCCCCGGGCGAAGTTTCAACTCGGGATTTCCAACCGAAATTACTCCTTTAAAAGTGCGTGTTTCTGTGCTGATGGCTGGTGAAAGTTCTGCAACTTTTCCGGTTAAAGTATCGTTCGGAAGAGTATAATTCATGATGCGTACCGGTTGATCAATGGTTACATCATTGATGTATTTCTCCGGAAGATTTACTTCAACAGTCATGGTGCTGTAATCCATCAGGCTAACTACAGAACTTCCTGAGGCAAGCTGAGTCCCGTTGGTAATTGCAGGCAAATCGGTTATTGTACCTTTAAAAGGTGCACGAATCTGCATTTTGGCCAGTAAAAGGTCGGCCCTTTCAAATGCATCTTTGGCATTGGTATAGCTTACTTCCGAATTCCGGTAATCGAGCTGGGTAACACCACCTTTTTCGAACAATGATTGCTGTTTTTTCATGTTCTGTTCCGAAATTTCCAGACTGAGTTTTTTTGCTTCGAGCCCAATACTGTTTACATATTCGGCATCCTCCAACTGTATAACGACCTGGCCATTTTCAACACCATCGCCCAGAGCAAACGGACGTCGTGTTTTTGGATTGATCAACAACTTGTATTTGCCAGTCATTTCGGTTTTGACCACTGTCGTTTTTGTGGCACTAAGCGTGCCTGTTGTATTAATTATTTTTTCAATCGAACCGGGTTTGATGTCGTTTACCGAAACCGGAACGGCCAACTCGGTTGCAGTGTTGGTCTGCTGGTTGTTGCAGGCGGTTGTCGCCCAGATCAGGGCAATCAAAGCAATAAATTGAGAAAAGGTTTTCATAGTATACTTGGTATTTATTTTTTCTTCTGGATAATATTTTCAGGAATAATAGCTTCGTTTTTCTCGAAATCGTATAGCGATTGTATTTTCAGGTTCAGCAATTCGATTTTATAATCGATCAGTGAATTTGCATAGGACATCTTTTTCTGTGAAAGCTGGGTCTGGAACAGGTTCATATCCATACTGGTGAGGTCGCCGTTGGCATAGCGTTCGAGGTTGATCTCGTAAGTCAACTGTGCATTTTTTTCGTTCTGAGCGGCAATATCAATCTGATTGACAAGATTTTGTAAACTACGGTAAACTTTCCGGATGTCGAGTGTAATTTGTCTTTTCTGTTCATCAAAGTTCAATTCTGAGTTTTTAATCACCGCTTCCTGAGCTTTTATCCTTGCCTTTTTTTCACCCCAGTCATACAGCGGTAAGTTGAATGAAACCGAGACTCTGGGATTGTTGGTTGGATTCGCGTAAATATCCGGCAGGTTTTGATTATCGCCGGTAATACCTATTGATAAAGCGACGTCGCCCCTGAATTCATTCAGCGATTTAGTTCTTATCAATTGAAATTGAGCATTCGTCACGTCAATTTCGCGTTGACGAAGTTCCATCCTCGAATTCAGGCCATATTCAATGGCTTTTTTCACATCAACCACAACAGGGTTCAGGGTAACATCGGTCATTACAGTTATTTCTTGCATGATATCCATCCCGATGTATTGCTTAAACATGTCTTTACTGTTTTCGAGCGCTACCTGTGCATTTTCAAGGGTTGATTTTGCCGTTGCAAAGTTGAGTTCAGCCTGATAAAGTTCTTCCTTAGCCGCAATTCCGGCAGTTACTTTATTTTGAGTGATTTCGTAGCTTTTCTGCGTATTGGCGAACTCATCCTGCGAAATACTCAGGCTCATCTGGGCCAGATATACATTATAGAAAAATTGCGTGACCTGTTTTTCCATATTCAGTTTTTGCATCGCGTAGTTTAACTGGGCATTTTCAAGGTTCAGCTCAAGTCCTTTCAAGGTAAGTTTGGTCCGATTGTATGTAAACAATGGTTGAGCGATGCTTAAGTAAAGGTTATTGCTGAACGTCTTAGGCCTTAGGTTAGTACTGTTTTCACTGTAATTGTCCTGCCAGCCAAAACGGTTAACCAGGCTAATGGTTCCGTCGGTAGGAAGGAATGGCTGTGAAACCGTAAAAGTTCCGAACGACTGTGTGCTTCTGCTTGTATTCCAAACCGATTGAAAAGTTTGAAATGATCGGTTCTGGTCGAAACTAATAGGAGTCAGACTGAGCGAAAAATTCGATTTTAAAGCTGCATTCTGAGCTTTCAACGTTTGTTCGGAGTTTTCCAGGTTGAGCAAGGAGCGGCGAATGTCAGGACTATTGCTGTTGGCAATATCCAACGCACTTTCGAGCGTTAAAATCTGTTGGGCATTTGCTGAAAGCATGAGCTGACAAAAAATGAACAGCATGAGTCCCCTGAGGATTAGTTTTTGAAGCCTCCCCCAACCCCTCCTAAGGAGGGGAGAAAAGAAACGAGATGGGTTAATTTTAGTTTTTAACATTTTGAAAAATAAAAGATTACATATTCATAAATTCCAGAAGCCTCCCGTAAACCCCCTCCAAAAGAGGGGGCTTAAAGAACTTGCATTCGTAAATTTTCACTTTTGTTATTATCAACCGAAGGATTAATCAGATTTGAGAATTCCTTCAGAATTTCGATCACCAAAGCTTTCCCCCTTCGGGGGAACGGGAAGGGGGCTTTGCTTTTACTGCTTCACCAATTTCACCGCATCGGCAACAACCACCTTCGCCGCCGATTTATTACCCAATTCAACTTTAACGGTATCGCCTGAAAAAACATATGATCCCAGACTGTTCCAACCATCTTCAGCAGATTTCAGATCAACAACTACATCTTCCTTCTCCTGATCGTGGTAAATTGTGTAAATGTATTCGCCGCTTGTCTCCTGATCGTCGCGCCGCCCGCGCCTGTTTTTTGCAATATAACTGAACACTTCATACGTTCCGTTGCCCTTGATTGGTATTTTCCAGGTCACCCTTTTCTTTCCATCTCCCGACCGGATGTAATGAGCCGACCGGATGAATTTTCCGAAAAAGCTGCTGTTGGTTGTTGCACGCCAGGTGCGTGGAGGATGCCAGGTGTTAAATCCCATGTACCTATCTTTGGTCTGGTCTTCCTTTAATAGCAACTTTTGTAAAAGGCTATAATCTTCGGTAAGCGTAAAATGGAAGGTCGGATCTTCATCATCGCATATAAATTCGCCTTTCTCGGCCAGATGAACGGGCGAATCCGACACTCTTTCACCTTCGAAAGGAACGGCTTTGGTGTCTTGTTCAATGTTTTCGAGCGGAAGCCGGAGTTCTGCCGGGATATTGCGTGAAGCCAAAGTATTGATTGTAATATTCCGTGGCGTTCCGTCGAGCAGGTAACTCACTTCTTTGGTTTGATTTCCTTGGAGATACAATAGTTTATCAACCGTTTCCATGTTTGAACCACCACCGCCGAAGCGTCCGCGACCCGGGCCGCCGCCCTCACCGAGCCTGAATTGTGCCAAAACAATTCCTTCGGTTGGTTCAGTATTCGAGATTTTGAATTTAACCATTGTTTTCAACCGGTCGCCATCCAGAACATTTACTGCTTTTAATCCTCCGATCAGATATCCAGGTAATTCTTTGCTGCGAAACCACTTTTCCATATATGGAAGCAAATCGGTATTAAACTGCTGTTTAATTCGTGTATTAAAATCTTCAATGGTTGTCGAATTAAACTTGATGCTTTTGAGGAAATTAAACATAAAATTGTTAAATGCCTCATCGCCAGCCTTACGCTTGATGATGGAGAACAGTGTTTGCCCTTTCAACTGGATCACATTATCGATGATTTTTACACGTTCCGGGTCGGCGAGCAGATCGGCAAACGAAAAATCGAGCAAGGCCAGGTTTGCCTGCTCATTTTCAGTCATCCCTTGCATATCACGCATCCAACCCATAGCTCCTGACTCGGAAGATTGTTTCAGATACGATTCAAAAATGCGGTCAGAAATAGGCCATTTGTTAGATTCAACAAAATAGGCATGATTATAAAACAAAGGGAAACAATAAAGAGGATTAGCTTTTTCTGCTACCTGAACTTCGCCTTGAGTCCGGTTGAAATCAGGACGTGAAGCTGCCTGGGTAAACAGCGATAAAAAATTTACAAACGCATTGATTTTCTTTTCTTCAGGAGTGGTTTGAACATCTCCGCCACGGTTGCCCCAACGTTCCATTCGCTTGATGCTTCCTTCAAAATCAGCTTCCTGAATAAGTAGTCCTTTCTCCGGAAAGAGAACAGTTTCAGGCTGAACCTGTTCCCGCTCACCAATCAAAGTACGCGGATAGGAATAAAACTGCACCGGAACTTCAATCATAGTAAACCGCTGGAAAGGATAAAACAGATCTATTTTGCGTTCGTAATCCTTGAGTGCAGTTTTAATCAGATCGGGAATGGTATCCTTGACCGGTTCCAGAAATTTAGTAAAATAATCGTGTTTCGGATGATGATAGAGATTAAAAACCAGTCCATCAATCGTATCTGTCTTTTGAGCATAATTCCCGATGACCAGCGATATCTGGGGAAGACTCCGTTTGTTTGTAAACCGGAAAGTTCCATCTTTCTGTTCTGCATTACCTTGTGAAATGGCGGTCAGTCCGGTTTTTGTTTTAACTGAAATTTCAAAACTGCTGAACTGTTTTTGCATCCATTGGATGCTTTTTTTTCCGAAGCTGGTTCCGGCAACCGGGTACCAGTTGCATTCGCGAGTCAGCAACACAAAATCTGGTGAAACAATCGCCGAGCGTTTATCAATCTTGAACATGAATGCCGAATATGTTTCCTGAAGCGTTTTATCGTCCACATCCAGAAAACTTGCGGCTTCATTCAGGCCTCCGTGGTAATCAAATTCAATTTCTGCAGATTCGCCGGATTCAAGTTTTTTTCCTGAGAACTCAATCAGGTTGATTTCCCGTTTCGAGTTTGCTTCCTGTCCGTTGATACTGACCTTGGTAAGTTCCAGTCCTGGATTGAGCGTGAAAACATAATTTGAAACAGCCTCAGGATGAGGATTACTTACTTTTAATTTTGCTGTTACTTCCAACGAACTTCCGTTATGATTGACATCAATTTGATAGGATTCAACCTTTAAGCGAGGAGTATTCACATAGACATCGTTCAGCATGCGGATATTATTCCTCAGCTTTTGGTTATTTACGTAGGTGGAAACGTGCATCTCGCCCAGCCAGATTCCGGCGACAAAAAACAGTAATGCCGGGACTAATGTTATTTTATTGCTGAAAGGGCTTTGCGGCAAGCGTTTCAGGAGCGAAATAGTCAGGAAAATAAATGCAATTCCAAAGCAGGCGTACATTCCACGATGTATGAGTATAGCACTAAGGTTTCCAAACCCCATGAAATCGGAGTTCAGCAACGGAATACTGTATGCCATATAATCGAACAGGTAGTAGTATTTGGTATTCAGATAAAAAATCGTAATGGCCACATATCCAAGCAGAATAATAAACGTGATGGCCTGATTCTTCAGGATACTCATTACGAAAAAAGAAAGGCCAAGAATGAAAAGTAAGGTTGGCAAACTGATAATCAGAAAATAGCTCAGGTAGGCCATCCAGTTTACAGCGACACCTTCGGCAATCAGGTTAAATATGAGCGCTTCAGAAAGGATGATTACATTCAGAATCATAAAAACAACCAGATTCCCGATTGTTTTTCCGGCAACATATTCGCCGTTCGACATCGAGCGGATGTATATTACATCGGTAGTATCCAGTTTTTTATCGCGTTTCAGGAAATCGGATGCCAGGAAAATAGCTATTATCGCCTGAACAGTATTCAGAATCAGCAAATTGACGTAAGGAATATTTGATGATATGGCCTTCATATCCCAATTCCCATCTATAATCAGTGTCCCCAAATTAAAACCGAACAAAAACAGCATCGCCAAAATGGCAAAAATCCGAAAGAACCAGGAGCGCAGCAAGGTGGTTATTTCGTATTTGGCAATTGAAGTTATGTTATGGAAGGAAATCATAGCTTTTCAGGTTTAAATGGCTGTCCATTGATTTAATTTGCTTTCCATAAAATAAACGTAGGCATGTTCCAGATTGGGAGAAATACTTTGCCCGCTGTATCCGTTGATTGAGTCGGCCACCACCTGTATTTCCCAACCATCGCTGGTAGGCACATTGGAGATTACCGGATATTTTTCGTTGATTTCAAGGTATTCATTTTCGGTTGCCTGAATCAGCCAGACTTTTCCTTCGGCTTTGGTTACCAGTTCGTCAGGCGAACCGGTAAAAGCCAGTCCCCCTTCATTGAGTAAAGCCATGTCGGTACATGAACTTGAAATGTCGCCAACGATATGTGTTGAAAGAATGATAATCACGTCCTGAGTGGAAATAGTTGAAAGTAAGTTCCTGAAACGGATGCGCTCTTCGGGATCGAGTCCGGTTGTTGGTTCGTCAACAATAATGATTTTTGGTTCATTGATCAGAGCCTGTGCAATACCGAGGCGACGCTTCATTCCTCCTGAAAGTTTATTGGCCTGGCGGTCGCGTGCTTCAAATAAACCGACCTCTTCCAACATTTTATCGACGGCCAGTTTTCGGGCTCTGGCATCTCTCATACCGGCCAGTCGAGCGGCATAATCCAGAAATTCGTAGGTTTTCAGGTGAGAGAAGAAGCGGAAATCCTGTGGAAGATATCCAAGCATTTCACGAATTTTATCCCGGTCTTTGCTCAGGTCATAACCATTCATTTTCACAATTCCTGAAGATGGCTGCATCAAAGTAACCAGGATGCGCATCAGGCTCGATTTGCCCGCGCCATTGGGACCAAGCAAACCAAACATCCCATTATTAATTTCCAGATTGATCTCTTTCAGGGCGTGATTGCCGTTGGGATAGACTTTATTTAGGTTTTCGATGGTTATCTGCACGTTCAGAAATTTAGGTCACGAATGTTCAGACTGAATTTCATTCAATTGGTTTAATCCATCTTGCAACTCTAAGTTACAAAATGATAAGTATTTCATATTTCCAAATTTCAGGAAAGTTTCTTTCCCCAATTTTTTTTAATAAATAAT
>CAILJH010000104.1 GCA_903834475.1 uncultured Prolixibacteraceae bacterium
CCCACGCTGTTTTTGAATGGGGTCGGTATTGAGTTGCACAAACTCATCAAAAATCAGGTGCAAATCTTCTTTTGAGATTCCAATTCCAGTATCCGAAACTTCGATGTGAAGCAGGTAATTTTGTTCTGAACTTTCTTCACCGGAAATATCCAGAGTGATCTTTCCCTGCCGGGTAAATTTAATAGCATTGGTGATTAAATTGATCAGGATCTGTTTCAGCCTGATCGGATCGCCCTGAAGCACGAGATTTTTATCGGTATTGTTGCTGAAATTTAATTCAAGATTCTTCTTCTGAGCGGAATCTTTATGCAAGGTGTAAACTTCGTTCAGAATTTCATCAGGAAGAAAATCAATTTGCTCCATTTTTAATTTCTGAGACTCGATTTTCGAGAAATCCAGCGTATCGTTTACCAGTGCAA
This sequence comes from uncultured Prolixibacteraceae bacterium, assembly GCA_903834475.1. Classification (GTDB taxonomy): domain Bacteria; phylum Bacteroidota; class Bacteroidia; order Bacteroidales; family Prolixibacteraceae; genus Aquipluma. The sequence goes on from CAILJH010000104.1 coordinate 420, forward strand.
TCAGATGTTCGGCAGATTTATGTACAACGTTCAAATCGGCATTCATTTCTTTCGAATTCGATTTACGAAGCATTTGTCCGGATAGTCCGTAAATTGCGTTTACAGGTGTTCTCATTTCGTGACTCACGGTAGCTACAAACAATTCTTTGGCTTTTGTCAGACTCTCGGCCTCGCCTTTTGCTTTTTTCAGGACTTGCTGATAAGTTCTGCTTTTCCGGAGATTTCGGAAGAACAGAATCAGAATAATTATCAGCAGAATTACGGCAGTAATGGTGAAAATTGCCATTCCGCGGTAGGTTTTCGCTGCCATAAAATCAGCTTCCTTGGTCTTTCCCTCCAAATTTTTTTGTTCGCTGTTTTCAATTCGGGCAATATGCAGGTTCAGAGCTTTTGTTAACCGGATATTCTGCTCAAGCAAAATTGTTTCTTTGGTTTGCAATCGTTTCGTTTGGCTTGAAAACTGCTTTTCGATAATGGCAATTTCCTTTTTGATCACTTCCTTGTCCTTTTTTTTATCCAGAATAATGGGTCGACGGATGGTAGTATCTTTTTTACTGAATATTCTCTTGAAGTATCCTTTTTTCTCCTCCGGTTTAAATCGGATTGTATCGGGTTGAATAATTGCTGTGTCAATCCGGGAATAAAGACTGGAAAACGTTTTGTGCGCATCGCTTTTGGAATGATGAAGTGCGCGGATTTCATCCCATATCATCAATTTCCGGTTGGCTAACAGCGCAATTGAATCTATATTCAGAATCTCAACCGAGCCGGGAAACGAATATTTTGCGAGTGAGTTTAGCTTCTCCTGAATGGAATCACCGAATTGATGAAACGGACGCAAAAATGTTGGATCACCTGTCAGGCTGTACAAGCGGATGGTGTTTTCAACTTCATTTAAATCAGAAGCAATGTCCTTAATCAGTAGCAATTTGAGGTCGGGCCGGGCTCCTTTGTGAATGGTATCGACAATTTTCGAAAGACTCTGATAGGCCAGATACCCTGAAATAACCACGGCAAGAGCAATACAGATAGTTAAAACGGTAACTTGTATTTCAATCCTTAATTTTTTCATCACGGTAATTTAGTAATACCTTGCTTCCTTCAGCCTTTCATAAATGGTTATTGCCATTAGCAGCATCAGGAATAAATACGAAAAGTCTTCTACTGGAATGTTGAAAATACGGATGTTCAGAATGTGCGCTGAATTGTATTCCACCACCGGTAATGATGTCAGTATTCCGTTGACAACCATAAACGGAATCAGGGAAATGAAATAAGCGAAATAAAACCCGGTAAAATGAGATCTGAATTTGTTCCGAAAGACCGTATAGCTGAGATCTATTGCCGAAAACAGAAAAGTCAGGAAAGTATATTTCTGTTGCCTGTATAAAAAGCTGATCAGCACAAATCCGACGATCAGGAAAAGACTGAGAATCCGGAAAGGTTTGTCATAATTGTACTTTCCAAAGTAAACTTTCAGCACTTCATAAATAAATACACAACAATACGGTACAACGATAAAGAAAAGCCATTCCTCGATTGGCATACCTATCAGATTCAGGCCAATCGTGTATTCCGGATTAAAACTCCAAACTTTCGCCGCAGTAAACTGAACATCCCAAACCCAGAAAATGGATGCAGTAAACAAAATTGCAGGAAGGATAAACTTTAGCTTTTTATAATACTGAACCTTTTTATCGAAACTCAAAGCCAATGGCGCTGCGATGGAAGCAATCAGCAAGATCAGGTATGTAAAATTCTTCAGTTCCATTAGTTCTGTTTTTAAATATTCATCAGCATTTCCGAAGGCGAAAGTAAAGATAGACCAATTTAACAGCTGATTAAGAAATATCGTATAAATGGAAAATAAAAAGGGTGCTTATTCCTGAAAATAAGCACCCTTGTTGGAGAAAATTAACTGTTAGAAAATTTTGTACCCGATGCCGATGGCAAAGGTGAAGGTGTCTTTTCCGTAGGTTTCTTTATAATTTCCAAAAGTAGCA
>CAILJH010000105.1 GCA_903834475.1 uncultured Prolixibacteraceae bacterium
ATTGCAAAGACGTTGATTGACGAACCTGTTGAAACAGATTGTGTCGGAACGACTGCTCCTGAACCGTTTGCAGCATTTTCCACCCTAATCTTTGTTGCAGATCCGGGAATAACTGTGATATTGTCGCTTATGGTTGTTAATACTCCGGATGTTGCTTTAATATCAGCAGTTCCAATGACATGACTTGTAAAAATTGCACTTTTGCTGTCAGCCGACGGAATCAAATCGCCGGAAAGTACTCCACCTGTGATATTTTCCAACGCCCAGGCAGTTGCCGGTTCATTGGCGACAAAGTTGTTCGAAGCATCTCTGGTAATTGAATAGGCCGTGATTGAAGATCCGGAGATAAGTGACTGCAACGGAATAACTGTTCCTGACCCGTTTGCAGCAGTTTCTATAATTACTTTTGTAGCTATCCCCGGAGTGACTGTGATAATACCTGACGGAGTTGTAGTTAATATTCCGGATGTAGCTTTAATATCAGCGGTTCCAGTTACATGTCCTGTAAAGACTGCACTTTTGCTGTCAACCGATGGAATCAAATCACCTGAAAGTACACCTCCTGTTATATTTTCCAATGCCCAGGAAGTTGCCGGTACATTGCCGACAAAGTTGTTCAAGGCATCTCTTGTAATTGAATAGGCAGTAATTGAAGTTCCGGAGATAAGAGAGTGCAACGGAATAACTGTACCTGATCCGTTTGCAGCGGCCTCAACTCTTACTTTTGTAGCTATACCCGGAGTGACTGTGATAAGACCTGACGGAGTTGCAGTTAATGCTCCGGATGTTGCTTTAATATCAGAAGTTCCTATTAAATGACCGGTGAAAACTGCACTTTTACTGTCAACCGAGGGAACCAAATCGCCGGAAAGTACTCCACCTGTGATATTCTCCAATATCCAGGCAACTGCCGGTACATTGGCGACAAAGTGGTTCGAAACATCTCTGGAGATTGCATAAACAGTAACTGAAGTCCCCGAAGACAGCGATTGAGCAGTTACGATTGTGCCTGATCCGTCACCAGCTGTTTCCACATTTACCTTTACCGGTATGGCATTCACTGTAAACGACAATGAATTGGATGATCCACCACCACTTGCATTCAAGACCGTAACAGGCAGTGTTCCGGCAGTCAGAAGATCACTTGCCGGGATGGAAGCAGTTAATTGAGATGAATTGATATATGTAGTAGCTTTATCAATGCCGTTAACCCGGACAGTTGACTTGCCATTAACGAAATTGCTGCCATTCACAGTCATAATGAATGTGGGATCTCCTATATTTTTTGAAGCCGGATTAATGCTTGTAATTGCCGGGACGGAGGTGCTGCCAAGACTATTCGTGGCATCGGCTGCTGTCCATCTGGAGAAGTTATTAATACCGGTAACTGCAATACTTCTGGAAGCAATGTTTACAGTTCCACCCATATTGTTCCATGTTGTGCCGCTGTCAGTCGACCTGAAAAGTTCGAGCGTGTTGGCATTCTGCCCATTCAGGTCTGCTGCCTCATAATGGAGAATCAGTCCGGCATTCAATCCGGAGTTAGTGGTTGGAGTGATGTCAAAATACCTCAGGATAGAGCTATGGCTGTTGCCCGTGGACGCAACTCCAGTATAACGAAATACAGTTGTAATACCCGGAGCCACGCCGTTCAGAGAAATATCACTCCCGATATTTCCAAATGTTTCAGTTCCGGAAGTTGATGCAATGGTGCGGGTTGTTGTTACATTGCCTAAAATCGTTTGCCCCGGAGCTTCAGTAAGCACTCCGGAAGGACCAAGAATGATATTGTTTGAGTTGGTAGTCAATCTTCCGTTTGCAATACTTAATGCACCATTAACCGTAACATCACCACCGATTGAAATTCCGTTTGCCCGGTTTAAGGTGAGATTATTCAAGGTAACGCCCGGAAGAATCGTACTTGCACCTGAACCTCCAATTACGATATTCGAAGATACACCACCCGTTAAAGAGCCGGTTCCAGCAGAAACAGAACCGTTCAGATTCAGTGTGTAAGCCTCAATTGCAAAAGCACCGCTGATGAGAGACAAAGTTCCGGCGACCGTCATATCCGTCAACATGGTTACTCCTGAATTATTCGAAACCGATAGATTATTAAACGAAGTACCGATGATTATTTGATGAGTTATCCCGCTGAATGTGCAGGTGCTTGTACCCGGATTGAAAGTTCCGGAATTAGTCAGATTGCCCTTCAAAGTGTGTGAGAATGAACCGGCATCGAATGATGTTCCTGTGCCAAGAGTGAAGTTTCCTCCAACGGTCAGCCCCGATAAAGCTACCGGCGTAACAGAACCCGAAAGTGTGAAATTGCCATTAATTGTGCTTAGTCCGGTCAGATTAGGAGTTCCGGATCCGGAGAGTGTGAGATGGTGATAAATTCCGGATTTCAATGTTTGACCAAGCCCTGAGTAGTTGACCGTATTCCCGGTAGCGGAAGCGCTGAGTGAAGTGATGCCAGCCGATCCGCCAATGTTAAGTATGGCATCTGTTCCCTGAATAATCGAACCCAATCCGTTTAAAGCTAAGCTGGAATTAATTGTACCGTTATTTGTTAGTGTTGCACCACTTCCAACCGAAAGCGTTGCCATATTGAGAATGCCATTGTTGAGATGAACTGCCCCATTTAGATTAAGCACACTTGTTCCGGAAAAGGTAATCCCTGCATTGTTGGTCATGTTACCGCTTATCGTAATCGTACCTGTGCCTGTTTTTATGCCACTACCACTGGTGATGAGATTATTATATGCAAATGCGGGAACAGTCTGTGATCCGCCGTTGAAATCAATGGTGGTTCCTGAAACTGTATGTCCGGTGGCTGTGCCGGAATTGAATGTTCCTGCAATACCGATGATACCGGTCGATGAAAGTACCTTATCAAAATCACTGAAAAACAGGTTGCCATAGTTGCCAGCCAAAATATTTTGCCCTGCACTTCCCTGATTATATTTCACTGTACCGGCGCCTGTGGATGTAAATGAACCTGCACCTGTTACTGTGTTATTCAGAGTTAATGAATTATCGCCAACAGCGATTGTTCCCTGGGCCAGGTTGAATGTGCCGTTAACAGTTAATGAATTATTTAAATTGAGCGTTCCGCTGGATTTGCTGATTGTCAGATTGCCAAATGTCTCTCCACCTGTCCGGATCAAATTTTGTGTACCTGAACCATTGAATGTAATGGTAGTCCCGCCCGATGAAAATGTACCGGCATTTGACCAATTACCCGCAAGCGAAATGTTCTGGCCATTGGCATCAAGAGTAGTTCCAGACTGAATTGCAATATCTCCCAGTACATTCAGGCTTGAAGAAATGAGCTGTGCTGATGCATTGGAAACAAGAAGATTGCCTATAGGTCGTGGACTTTGTATCCGGATGGTCTGCCCTGCTGAAGAGCTTCCATCTCCGGTCTGTATGGTTCCTCCGGTTACACTTGCAGCCGATGAAACATTCAGGAAATCGGCCGGGGCGCTGGTAGCATTCCGAATAACGATTGTACCGCCTGACATTGCGAAAGATGAACCACCCGCACCAAGGTCAAAACCGGCAAACGTTGGATCGGTTGAGCCTTGTGATACGACAGTGACAGCACCACCACTTTGCGAGTAAGATGTTGTGGCTGTCGCGTTGTTGCGGGTTAACCGGCCTGCAATGTTGAGTGATCCGCCTTCGATAATGATTGATGAACCAGAAACATAGGTAAGAGAGTTGTCAGTTCCGTTGCCAATATTATAGGTTCCGGCAGATAAGCGCAGCAATCCTCTCACCGAAACTCCACCGGCTTGTGCATTTACCGTTACATTTGGATTGTTGATCCAAAAACCAGCAGTCGGATCGATATTGTATGCAGGCCCAAGTATGAAAGTATTTGAAAACGAGAAGGACCCTGAAATTTTAAATGTCCCGTTGATGATGTTGAGGAATCCGTCAGGAGCGTTGAAATTCGTTGAAAGAACTTCCAGCGTATTGCTGATGCTGGATCCCAAATTGACTTTAATCAGGTTGAAGTTGTTAATACCACTTCCGGTGATCGTTTGGTTCCCATTTTTGGTGAAAGTAACTGTTCCGGTATTACCCGTAAACGTGCCATTGTTTGTCCAATTTCCTCCAACTGAAAGTGTATTGGCACCGCCATTGAGCGTTGCTCCTGTGGTGATGGTCAGAGTTCCAAGGACATCGAGATTCCCCGGTAGTGATGTGGTTCCGCCACTCATTTTCAGGTTATTGAAGATGACATTATTATCGCTGGGAATGGTGTTGCTTGCGGTCAATTCAATGTTTCCGCTTCCGCCGGTCCAGGTGTTTAGCCGACCTACTAATAATCCCTCACAAATTAATGTACCACCACTTGCCATGATCAGGCTGCCTTCGGTAGTCTTGCTATTAAAAGGACCAATATTTACTATTCCTGAAACTGTCAGCTGAGAGCCAGAAGTGAAAGTAAGTGTTCCTGTTCCGGTGTTTAGAGATGAGCCGCCAAGCTGAATACTTTGACATGTTGCGTTTGATACATCAACAGATACGTTGAATCCGCCATTTATAATAACATCATCACCTGCGGTTGGAACTGAGCCGCCTGTCCAGGTACTGGCAGAACTCCAGCTTCCTGATTGAGAAATGATCTTTGTTATTCCAAAGGTATTCGACCCCAGAAAAAGAAGGAGGACGATTGTGAAAAGAGCTGAATTAAGTGTTATTGTTTTCATGTTTTTTTTATTTTTTTTTGTCAGAAGCCTGCCGAACGGCCTTTTGGCGGGAATGGAACTCCCAGATAATCATTTTTCGGTGACTGAATTATTTACTAATGATCAACACATGTTTTATTCATCATAATAAGCATCTTGAGGAATTCCTATCTTCTTTTCCATGTTGAAATCAGGATGGAATAATTCTCTTAATTCTTGTTCTATGCGAATGCGACCTTTTTGATTTAGCAATGGAGTGTAATGAGCATAAATTGTTAATTGCCCTTCATCATTTTTTGTCCAGGAGTCTTTTGTATAATGATTTTCAATTCTTGTCCTTAATTTTAAACTTTCGCGAACATCTGATAAGAAATATTCATTATCCACTTTGTAAACTACAGCATATACTCCTGATCTGTCTTTGATCTTATCAATTGATTCGAAAGGGCCTGTAAATGAATATTTTCCTAATTTGATTGACATAAACATTGATTTTATAGTTTTTTACATTAAACAAGATGGCTGAATTACAAACTTTCCTGTAACCCATTTAAATAATCCCTGAATCCCTGTTTGCCCGTTGTGTTCGATTTCATGACTTCTACTTTAAAAAGTGGATAAATTATAGTTTCGACATTTCCTGTTAAAGGCCTTTTAACGAATGTTTCTGTAATAAATACGGAATGAAATTCGAAAACGCTGCCTGAGTGCAGAAATAAAATACCTTTTTATCTGATAATATTTTTTGGAATAGCTTTTTCTCTTAATTTACTGGGGTTTCGAAAGGATCGAAGGCAAAGCCTGACATTCGTTATCTTCAAAAAACGTAGGATTCAATATGGATTTGGCTCGATACAGAGCCAGCCTGAAAGAATTTACAGGGAAGGGGTGACAAGAAATGGGAACAGATATAGTTACTCGGATGACCTGTTTAACTCAACTTGGTCCGGATCCTCCAATTAAGACATACAAGTCGTATTTATCTAATGCAAAATGAATTCACCTGATTTTTTAAATCAGGTGAACAAAGACTGAAATGAATGTAGCTTGAATTATAAATTTAGGTTGTAGCTTAAAATTACCGCCATGCCAAGGGATTGAAGTTTTACTCCGGCAAAGCCGATATTACTGAGTGGAATTTTCATATATGGCTGTATTCCAACACTCAATCTTGAATTTAAACGCTGCTCGAGGGTTGCCTGTAAATTGATTACGCTTAACCAATGTTGATTTTCGTTGACCACATGATATGCCATAGCAGTATCATCGTCATGTTCCACATAAGTGAAACTATAGTCTTCGCGAAGCATGATGTACGACGAAATCCCTGACCCCAAACTAATTGACGTGTTCTTCCGGTTAAGGACAGTATAACTGATATTTAGCGGAATGTCCAAAACCCGGCAATCAGCAGTTACAGATTTTGGAAAATATTCGGTCCATATATTCTTATTGGGGTTATAGTTGCTAAATCCTGTTTCATAAAGTTTTTTGCCGTAAACTGCGCCGGTGCTGAAACTCCAGTTTTTTGCAATCTTAATGGATACCATTAGTCCGAAATCGTTACCCATGGATGCATTATTCAGGTTATTTACACCATTATAATCAGGTGCAGCAAGGAAACTTAAAGCCAATTTTCGGGATTCATGTTCAGTAACTGATGGTATATTTGGCTTTTCATTCGCAGCAAATAATGAACCTTCTGACGGGGATTTTTCCCGCTCCTGAGTTTTCACTCTTTCCGGCTGTGCCATATTCGGATTTTCTGCATTAACTATTTGCTTTTTCGTTGCCTTTTGTGCGCTTAAGTCTTCTCCAGGTATCTTGTCATCATTTGGCGTTTGCTTCTTAACGGATTGTGCCGCGATATGTTTTTTTTGCGACTGTTTTTCAAAATGTTTGTTTTGAGCCAGCAAGTTTTTGGAAACCGGTTCAGTTTTACTGACCGTTTTTTTGACTTCCGGAGAAACTTTTGACTGGTTCTGCTCTTCTTTAATTATCAGATCTTTCTGTTGAACTGCAGCCTGTTGGATGATTGGAATTCGTTCTTCAGGCAATAGCATCCGGATCGTAAAAAACAGTAGGATTAGTGCTGCAACGCCGCTCAGCCGCGTTAACCAAAAGACTCCCCGTTTCTTATTTTCATTCTGATCGAGACGTTCCTTAAGTTTTGACCAGTCAGCTTCCGGAGAATGTGATTGATCCTCAATAGGATTCAATCCTTCCCGAAATAATTTGTCGATTTCTTCAAAATTCCTGTTAGTCATGATCTTCTTAAATTTTCATGAAATGATTTTCTCTCTCCCGTTTTCTCTCTCCCCTTCTTAATCTCATTACCAATAGAATCATTACCGATTGTGGTACTGCTAACATCTGTTGCAATTTCAGTCGTGCCTTGTGAAGGTTTGATCTGGAAGTGCTGGCGCTTATTCCTGTCATTTCGGCTATTTCTTCGTGAGAATAGCCATCAACGGCATATAAATTAAATACGATTCGGTAGGATGGAGGAAGACGTTGAACTGTGGCGAGCAAATCCTCATAGTCAAGTTTATGCTCCACGTTAGAATCATGAAATTTTGGTTCCGATTTTTCCAAATCAACAAATTGACTCCATCTTAAATTTGTCCGATAATAATCAATAGATGTGTTATAGATAATTTTACTTAGCCATGTCTTGAATGGCCAGCTTTTGTCATATTTTGTGATGTTTGTAAAAGCCTTAAAGAATCCTTCATTCAAGATTTCTGAAGCTTCATATCTATTGTCAGCGTATCGCAGACATATTTTCATGGCAAAACCATAGAGCTTTTTATATAACAATTCCTGACTATGCCGGTCTTGTTCTATACAACCATCGATAATTCGCTCTAATTCTTTTTCAACCATCCAGGTAATAAAATAAAATATTACCGATGATAACGGAATTATTCAGGCTTTGTTCAGAATATTAATGGCTTATAATCATGATTTGAGGTTTAATTTGGTATCACTTTATACCATAAAAGGCCTTTTAACAAGCTATTCTACAATAGGTACGGATTGAAAATCGAAAACGCTGCCTGGGTGTAGAAATATAAAATGTTTTTATCCGTAATATTTGTAAAGGGGGATGAGAATAGACTCTTTAATCATCAGAAAAACAAATGTTTTGCCGACCAAGTATTTGACAGGATGGATTATATAACAAATTTTCAAACTCCGGATCAGCAATTTTTTGGAAGATTGAATTTTGCATCGCTCACAGAGAGCTCGTAATTTATATTGAAGCAATTGGCAGGAAGTTCAGCTGATAATTTACTCAAGGTATAAATCGTTTGTACTTCTTCAATAATAAAAGTAGCATCCCAGCTGGTGCGGATTTACAAGCCGCGCCCTGCAAAACAGGGATTTGTAAGCTTCAATTGAAGTCATCTGGTTAAGTGGTAAGGATATCTGCACCAGCCATGGTACTATTTTAGGAAAAGTAAATTTGGACACGGACCCATAGAAATGTATAAATGGATTTCGGGAAGCGTTTTACACTGGAAAAACAATAACCCGAGGTACGGGTTTGTTTTTTCTATTGACTGAATTTCCTGATATAGTCGAAAATATCATTTAATCGATTTTTAATCAGCTGTTTACGTCTATTCAGTCTTTGTGATCCAAATCATAAGATATGGAAATAGCCCCAGCTATCTTAGATTCGAATAAAATACCAAATTTGAAATTCACCTTAATCGATAATATACCCATTAAGCAACTTCAGTGTTGATAACGTAAACAATGCGTTTTGTGTAACAGACTTGATCTGTCTTCTTTTTATACCATTCCATCTTCACTTAGGCCATCATGTGCAGCCTAAAGTGGTTTGATCGGTACCTTGAATCTTCCTTAGCATCAGGATAATAGCCTAAAAACAATGAATTGTTATGAGAAATTGTATATGTCAAAGATTCATTCATCCTAAACTGATGATGGTGATTCTTCTCAGTCTGGCTGGATACTGTGCCAAAGGTCAGGAAGCCGTTCCTGCTGCCGGGGGTAATGCATCGAGCGCGAAAGGTTCTGTAAGCTATTCTGTTGGACAATTGGGTTTCACTACCTTTAAGTCAGCTGAAGGCAGGGTTTCGGAAGGCGTTCAGCAAACCTATGAAATAGCTATTGTTTTGGAACTTGATGAAGCTAAAATCTTCACCCTTAAATGTTCTGCTTATCCCAATCCTGTGATTGACTACCTGACCTTAAGTGTCGATGAAAACCACCTTTTCAAGCTCTCCTGCCAGCTTTTTACAATCGACGGTAAATTAATAGAGACGAAAGAGATTCGAACTTTAGAAACGGCTATTTACATGGGAACACTACGTCCGGAGATCTACTTTTTGAGAGTTTATGAGACGCTACCATCCTCCACATTTAATCATTCGCCTCAAAGAATATTAAAAACATTTAAGATTATTAAAAACTGATAAAAATGAAAAAAATTCTATTTATGATCGGTGCTCTTCTGCTATTTTCACTTGTAAAGGCACAGTCACCCAATAAAATAAGTTATCAGGCTGTGATTCGCGGAGCTTCCAACAATCTCATATTCAGTAGCATGGTAAGCATGCAATTCTCTATTTTGCAAGGTTCCGATACGGGCACCGCGTTGTATGTTGAGACCCAAAAACCTTTTACCAACGATAACGGATTGGTTTCTGTTGTCATCGGCAACGGGGTTCCGGTAACAGGAGATCTAAGTGCCATCGACTGGTCAGAAGGTCCTTTCTTTTTGAAAGTAGAAACGAACCCGCTGGGAGGAAATAATTATACCGTCACGGGCACTACCCGGCTGTTGAGCGTGCCATTCGCATTGCATGCTAATACAGTCGAAAGTGTATCCGGTTCAAAAGTAAACGGTGATATCAGCGGCAAGGCTGCTAATGTGACAGGCACAATTGCCCTCTCCAATGGCGGAACCGGAGCAACAACATCTACTGAAGCAAAAACTAACCTCGGCTTGAAGAACGTTGACAATACGAGCGATTTAAATAAACCAATCTCGTCGGCAACACAAAATAGTTTAGATCTCAAAGAAGAAATAAGTCATAAATCAACCACCACGATACTGGGGACCAGTGATGTTTTATATCCCACGCAAAATGCGGTAAAGACATACATTGATGCTTCAGCCATTTCAGGTTCAATTGCTTTGTCCTCCGAAGTAACCCGGGCAAGCGATGCGGAATCAACACTGACAAGTAATATTAACGTTGAAGTAACCCGGGCAACTGCCGCCGAAGGTTCGCTGACAAACAATCTGGCCACCGAGCTTACCAACCGCACCAGTGCCGATGCACTTAAGGAAGATCTGGCCAGCAAGAGCACCAATGTGACCACAGATGGCGCCTCGGATACGAAATATCCGAGCGTAAAATCGGTGAAAACCTATGTGGATGCAAGCGCCTCATCCGGTTCAACCGCTTTGGCAACTGAAGTTACCAATCGCACCAATGCTGATGGCACACTCACAACTAATCTTTCTGCAGAAGCCACCAGGGCAATATCTGCCGAATCGACCCTTACCACCAATTTAGCCTCCGAAGCCACACGCGCCACTGCTGCCGAAAGTACCCTGACGACCAATCTGGCAACCGAGCTTACCAACCGCACCAGTGCCGATGCGCTTAAGGAAGATCTGGCCAACAAGAGCACCAATGTGACCACAGATGGCAGCTCGGATACGAAATATCCGAGCGTGAAATCGGTGAAAACCTATGTGGATGCAAGCACGACATCCGGTTCAACCGCTTTGGCAACAGAAATCACCAACCGTACCAGTGCCGATGGCACACTGACAACCAATCTTTCTGCAGAAGCCACCAGGGCAACATCTGCCGAATCGATACTTACCACCAATTTAGCTTCCGAAGCCACACGCGCCACGGCTGCAGAAGGTACGCTGACCACCAATCTGGCCACAGAGCTTACCAACCGCACCAGTGCCGATGCGCTTAAGGAAGATCTGGTAAACAAAAGCACCAATGTGACCACAGATGGCAGCTCGGATACGAAATATCCGAGTGTAAAATCGGTGAAAACCTATGTGGATGCAAGCACGACATCCGGTTCAACCAACTTGGCAACAGAGGTCACCAACCGCAGCAGTGCCGATGAAACATTGACTACCAATCTGGCATCTGAAGCCACACGCGCAACAGCTGCAGAAAGTACGCTGACTACCAATCTGGCAACAGAGCTTACCAACCGCACCAGTGCCGATGCACTTAAGGAAGATCTGGCCAGCAAAAGTACGAATGTGACAACAGATGGAACCTCGGATACAAAATATCCAAGCGTAAAATCGGTGAAAACCTATGTGGATGCAAGCACTACATCCGGATCATCGGCTCTGACAACCGAAGTCACCAACCGCACCAATGCCGATGGCACACTGACAACTAATCTGGCATCTGAAGAAACACGCGCCACTGCTGCAGAAAGTACGCTGACCACCAATCTGGCCACCGAGCTTACCAACCGTACCAGTGCCGATGCACTTAAGGAAGATCTGGCCAACAAGAGCATCAATGTTACCACAGATGGCAGCTCGGATACGAAATATCCGAGCGTGAAATCGGTGAAAACCTATGTCGATGCAAGCGCCTCATCCGGCTCAACCGCCCTGGCAACAGAAATCACCAACCGCAGCAGTGCTGATGGAATACTGACAACCAATCTTTCTGCAGAAGCCACCAGGGCAACATCTGCCGAATCGACCCTTACCACCAATTTAGCATCTGAAGCCACACGCGCAACAGCTGCCGAAAGTACCCTGACCACCAATCTGGCCACCGAGCTTACCAACCGCACCAGTGCCGATGCGCTTAAGGAAGATCTGGTAAACAAAAGCACCAATGTGACTACAGATGGCAGCTCGGATACGAAATATCCGAGCGTAAAATCGGTGAAAACTTATGTGGATGCAAGCACCACATCCGGTTCAACCGCTTTGGCAACCGAAGTCACCAACCGAACCGGTGCCGATGGCACACTGACAACTAATCTTTCTGCAGAAGCCACCAGGGCAACATCTGCTGAATCGACCCTTACCACCAATTTATCCGCCGAAGCCACACGAGCCACAGCTGCCGAAAGTACCCTGACTACCAACCTGGCCACCGAGCTTACCAACCGCACCAGTGCCGATGCACTTAAGGAAGATCTGGCAAACAAAAGTACGAATGTGACAACAGATGGCAGCTCGGATACGAAATATCCGAGCGTAAAATCGGTGAAAACCTATGTCGATGCAAGCGCCTCATCCGGTTCCACCTCACTGGCAACAGAAATCACCAACCGTACCAGTGCCGATGGCACACTGACAACTAATCTGGCCTCCGAAGCCACACGAGCCACTGCTGCAGAAGGAACGCTGACTACCAACCTGGCTACCGAAGCAAGCAACCGCACCAATGCTGATGCAACCAAAGAGAATACAGCCAACAAAAGCACGGACGGAACCCTGACTTCGAATTCGGATGTGAAATTTCCGACTGAAAAAGCTACAAAAACTTATGTGGATGCTCAAGTCACCTCTGGGGCAACACCCGATGCAACGACAATTTTAAAGGGTAAGATTCAGTTAGCGGGTGATCTTACCGGTACGGCTGCTGCTCCAATTGTGGCCAATGCTGCCATAACCACTGCAAAACTTGCTGATGGTTCGGTAACCAATGCAAAACTTTTTGGAGGTATCGATCTGGCAAGCAAAGTCACAGGTACTTTGCCTGTTGCCAATGGCGGTACAGGTGCAACTACAAAAGCAGCAGCATTTGATGCCTTGTCGCCAATGACTGCCTCAGGCGATATGATCTATGGCGGAACAGCAGGCACCGGAACTGCACTGGCAAAAGGAACAAATGGGCAAGTATTAACCCTGACAAGCGGACTGCCGACATGGGCAGCAGGCGGCGTGCCTTATACCGGCGCAACTGGTGCAGTTGATTTAGGCGCTTATGACTTAACAGTAAATGGATTGACTGTAGGTAAGGGTGCTGGTAGTATTGTATTTAATACAGCAATCGGAAATGGAACACTTTCTTCAAACTCCACAGGAACCTTTATTACCGCAACCGGCGTCGGTGCATTGAATTCAAACACCACAGGAAACTATAATACCGCAACCGGTGCCGGTGCATTGAATTCAAACTCTGAAGGAAACGGCAACACAGCCAATGGATTTCTTGCACTTTATAAAAACGACCAAGGAAGTTACAATACTGCAACCGGCGACTCGGCTCTTATAAACAATACCAGCGGAACGTTGAACTCCGCATACGGATGGAGTACAATTACATCAAATACCACTGGCATGGGCAATACAGCCATTGGGGCACTATCATTGACATCGAATACCACCGGAGATGGCAATACAGCCATTGGAGCGCAATCACTGACATCGAATACTTCAGGAACTTCGAATACAGCCATTG
>CAILJH010000106.1 GCA_903834475.1 uncultured Prolixibacteraceae bacterium
ATCGCACTCCAAATAAGTAAAATTTCAAAAAGTCAGTTTGAAACCTTGCTCGATTCCGTAGCCCTCCGCGTGGAACAGGAATCGGTTCTGCATAAAGATGATTTTGACGTTGCATTCACGTCGACCTTAGAAGCTGCTGGAACTGCATTTTATGCCGAGATGGTTCACCCGTTCATTTCAAGCCTTGAAAAGCCTCTGACAAATGGCGAACTCGGGGACCAAGATGATATTTTCATGCTTGAGCAAGAGCTTGTATCAATCTTTATTGGAGAGATTGAAAATAAGATAGCTGAAATATTGAGACGATTAATTGCTAAGGATTCAGTAGAGATTAAGTCTGAATTGAATTCAGTGATTACCTTGGAATATTTAAAGACTACTCTGACCACACATTTCGAAGACCTCAAAGTAGCTGACTTGTTCCATGATGTTCAGGAATTAGAAAACAATCGAGCGATTCTCGATAAGCAGGACTTTTATCTCTACTTCGGAGATATTACATTTCACAATACAAAATACCCACTTTTTTATATTCCAATAAATATCGTAAGGACTCAAGACACTTATCAATTGGAATTTGACTCTCAATTTTATATTAATAAAAAAGCAATTGAATATGTGGTACAAGAATTTAATAAGAATAAGGGAACTCAAGGTACGCTTAAAAATATTGGCGAGCGAATTATTTATATTTCTCAGCACGCTTCGGATTTACATCAAGTTCTTCAAGAAATAATCGTTGAAATTGAGAACTTTTTTGAGCTCCAGGGAGCAATCAACTTTACACAAGGGCAACAAATGCAAGCCCGAGGTGCAGATATCGATATTTCGAATGCATTTTCCTTTGCTTTGTTCGACAAGTCTGATGAAGCTCTTGTCAACGATTACGAGGAAATTCTTGCCGAACTTGCTTTAGACGGTGGAGAGTTGTCAGGGGCATTTAATCAATTACTCGCTGATTTTCTTCAGAAAAACCCAGTACCTGTGGGATTAGAAGTTGAACAAGAATGGGACGATACAGAGACAGCTGAGCGACTGGTGGCTCAAAGCCCAATTCCCTTGAACAGCGAGCAGCTCCAGATACTGAATGCAGTAAACAAGCCAAATAGTAAATATCTAATTGTTGAAGGTCCTCCAGGTACTGGTAAGAGTCATACGATTACAGCAATCATCTTTGATGCAATTTTAAAGTCTAAGTCTGTGCTTGTGCTTTCTGACAAAAAAGAAGCTCTGGATGTAGTTGAAAAGAACATTACTGAAACTATGAATAAGGTTCGATTTGACCAGAATTTCCAAAATCCGATACTGAGACTTGGGAAGACTGGGAATACCTATTCGCAGATACTTTCCAAATCCTCTATAAACGATATCAAGACGCATTACAGGGCAGTAAAAAAGGATATTGAGTTTTTAGATGAAAGCATTTTGCAATCAAGTACAAGCCTCAAACAGGATATAGAACTTGAAAGTCTGGCTTATGGCGATGTGGACTTACAAGAAGTCTACGAACTAAATACCCTTGAGGATAAATTCGCTAAAACTAAATTTGTGTTTGACTTAGATGAGGTGCAGTTAAATCCTCAAGGAGGATACGACATCGATTCCATTCGCAATGGGATGAGTGCTTGGCAAGAATTGGTTGAAAACAAGCATTTGCAGCGTATCTGCGACGCCTTAAATACCAAAATGGGAGATATTACTGATTTACCAATAATTGTTTCAGCGCTCACGACAGCTAAAGAGATTCAGGACAAGATAACTGCTAAGACACCGCAATCGATTTCAGGCTTCTCTAACTTTAAGACTTTTCAGGCTCGCGAGACTAGTCTCCTTCTAGAATTTCTCGCAAGGTATGTGCAGTGTAAGAAACCGCTAGTTGGATACTCCTTTTCTAAGGGGAAGCTAGCTTCAATCGACGCAGAATTCTTTAGCAGCTTTACATATGAAGGCGCAGCGCCCAGCACTGTACTTTCTGCCATAAGAGACTCGTATAACTCTTATACAACCATCAAAAAAATGGGTGACACGGCAAATACTGAAGCGCTAACAAACTTTGACTTTGTGTCGCTGGTTCACTCACTTGTGACCATCAAGCCTCTTGGGGAATGGCTAGATAACAATCACGAGGCATTACAGGCAGCTGGTGAATTACCTGAGCTTCTCAAGGCATATTCAGATACAAGCAAAAAACTGAAATTGGATGTTAAGAATAGTGACTCACTGATTTCCAACAAATTAATCGCTCTAGACCAAGAGACTTTTGAATCCCAAGTGCGTTATGTGATTCTTCGACAAAAATTGAATGCTGAATTCAGCAGGATTCCTGACGTTGATTATGCAGCTCGAAAAAGAAATATCGAGCAGCTCGTTATCACGAAAGTTGCACATCAACTCGATGGAAGAGTTATTGACTTCTATGAAAATAATCGAAATGACGCTGAAACCTTAAAAAGTATTATTAAGACCAAGCAAAAGTTCCCTAAACAACAATTTGCTCAACTTAGCTCAGCTTTCCCTTGCATTCTTGCGGGAATCCGAGATTTTGCCGAATATATACCGCTACACCATCAGATGTTTGATTTACTGATTATCGATGAAGCCTCACAAGTGAGCTTGGCTCAAGCATTCCCAGCCCTGATGCGGGCACATAAAGTTTTGATTCTTGGAGACCGAAAGCAGTTCAGCAATATCAAAGCGAATCAAGCGCGTTCCGACACAAATCGCGAGTACCTCTCAAGATTAGAAAGCTCCTTTAAACGCAATGTATCAACGGAAGCTAGCCAACTGATACGGCTCGGAAAGTTTAATATTAAGACATCAGTGCTTGATTTCTTTGAATTCATAAGTAACTACAACATACAACTGCTTAAGCATTTCAGAGGCTACAAAGAAATCATTTCATATTCTAATAAGTATTTTTACCGAGACAGTCTCCAGGTTATGAAAATTCGCGGTAAAAATATTGACGACGTAATCAAGTTCTCGCAAGTGAAAGCTACCTCCAAGGACGAGGTTTACCCAAACACCAATAAAGCTGAAGTCGAATTTATTATCGCTGAGTTGAAGAAACTAAAAGTACAGAAAAATATATTGTCCGTTGGGATTATCACGCCTCATACAAATCAGCAAAAATTGTTACAGGAGGAAATTAGTAAACTTCCAGAGCGTGATTACTTCTTCGAGGATTTTCAACTAAAAATCATGACATTTGATACATGTCAGGGAGAAGAGAGAGACATAATTTTCTACTCAATGGTTGCCTCCGAATATAGTGACAAACTTTGGGGAGTTTTCATTAAGGACTTAAGTAATGTGGATATTGAGGAAGACGGTCAGATAAAAGCACAGAGGCTCAATGTTGGTTTTAGTCGCGGAAAGGAATGTCTCCATTTTGTTCTCAGCAAGCCATTAGATAAATTCAATGGTTCGATTGGCGAGGCATTGCGACACTATAAGTTTGTCCTTGAAGATGCGAAAACAGAGAGGTCTCCCTCAGAAACTGATGCCACTTCGGGCATGGAAGCTGAAGTGCTTAACTGGTTCTATCAAACTTCATTTTGGAAAGCCAACAAAGACAAAATCACATTTATTCCGCAATTCGAGATTGGAAAATATCTCAAGCAACTTGAGCCGTCCTACACCCACCCGATGTATAAGGTTGACTTCCTTCTAGCTTTCAAGGAATCAGATAACAAAGAAAAGAAAATTATTGTCGAGTATGACGGTTTTGCGGAACATTTCGGAAATTCTAATCTGGTGAATGCTCAAAATTACGAGCATTACATGTCAGATGGAGATGTCTATCGACAGAAAGTGTTGGAGAGTTACGGATATAAGTTTCTTCGTATAAATAAGTTCAATTCTGGCGAAAATCCTGTAGAAGTTCTCGACAAGAGACTTAGTACTCTAACTAAGCCCGAGATTCAGATAAATCCCCTAATGTTTAAAATTCATGAAACCATTGAAAACCTCCAAAGCGGCGATATGAAAGAATGTCCGAAATGCAAAGAGGTGAGGTCTCTGACCGAATTTAAAGATTCTTCCCTGAGTAGTGGCATGGGGAGGTTTTGTAAGCACTGCAAAGTAGGTTCTACGGCTTCTAAAGGGGCTCCAGGCAAGCGTAAATGCCCGAAATGCGGTTCGAGCATGACCCGAAGAAATGGAAAGTACGGGAGCTTCTACGGCTGTAGTAGATACCCTGGCTGCAAAGGTACTTCCAGATGACACTTCAAACAGCGGAACGAACCATTGCTAATTACACAGAAAAATTATCCGCACTCAATTCTTTAAGTGTTTTACATGCCATCTATGCGCTCCAGATTGTTCTGCAAGAATATGAGTTTTCTGACCCAGAGCAAAAACGAATTCTGACTGTAATGCTTAAAAGAATCTACACACACGAGGAGTCAGTTCGGGCTTTGCCAGAGGGCAATAAATTCGGAATTAAGCATCTGGCTCTATCCATAAAATTGATTGAGTGTTTTTTCGAGCTTCAAAACAACGCAGGTGCAAACCTTGGCAAGAATAGTGCCGATGGTTTTGAAACCATTGTTTCTGCCCAAAAAATAGCGTTAGAAGAACGTATATCACGGATTGTCTCAGTCCCACAGAATCAAGGAGATGTAATAGGACTGTTGGCAGAGTACTTGGTGACCGCAGATTCCCAATATAACAATTCAATGCTTTACCCCGAGAAAATGTACTTACGCGACGAAATTGCAGACAGGTCAGCAACCTTTGCTATCGCGGCATCTGTGATTCATCAGAATTCAGAATTGAGTAAGCCGTGAAAAATAACATTACTAAATTCCCAGAGCTCTCGAGACATGCTGCTGAAGAATTCTCTGCAAAATGGAAGAATATTAAAGAAGAGAAGCAATACGCTGAAAGTTTTTGGAACGACTTTTTCAGACAGTTATGCGGGGTAGAAGATACTCAGGTCGCGGGGATTGAGTTCCAAAAACCTGTCAAGAATTCGGTTTCGGGAAATATAAATTACTTAGATGTTTATTGGAAGGATGTTGCTTTAATTGAACATAAATCTGCAGGTGAAAGCTTAGATAAAGCTTTCTTGCAAGCGAAAGGCTATTGGCGAAGTCTTCCAAAAGGTTAT
Organism: uncultured Prolixibacteraceae bacterium; assembly: GCA_903834475.1. Taxonomy (GTDB): domain Bacteria; phylum Bacteroidota; class Bacteroidia; order Bacteroidales; family Prolixibacteraceae; genus Aquipluma. The sequence goes on from CAILJH010000106.1 coordinate 5,114, forward strand.
CGACCAAAATGGATAATTCTCTGTAATTTTCAGTTTTTCAGACTAGTAAATGTCGACTTAAACAGGACGTATGAATTTCCGATAGAAGACCTAGCAGACAACATCTATCGCTTTGAAGCCATTATTTCTGGAAATCTAACTCGTATTGCAGAAAATGAAATAAGCGTTGACCAAGTAGCTGCGAAATTGATGGCTAATCTATATCTTGAACTTTCATCGCATGGATTTGATGGACATGAAACC
>CAILJH010000107.1 GCA_903834475.1 uncultured Prolixibacteraceae bacterium
CATTCGGTCATTGCAACCTTAAACCTGAACGGCGATTACATTTCTGATCAGTTGGCAGCTATGGTTGGTGGCATCGGCATTTCGCCCGGAGCCAATATCAACTACAACAGCGGATATGCCATTTTTGAAGCTACACATGGAACAGCGCCAAACATTGCCGGAACCGGAAAGGCTAATCCGGGATCACTAATTCTCTCAGGAGCGATGTTGCTCGAATATTTGGGCTGGTATGAGGCTGCCGAACACATTTATGATGCCATGGATCACACCTTTTCGAAACGAAAAGTAACTTCTGATTTGTTTAGTATGATGGAGGGGGCAACCTTACTATCAACTTCGAAATTTGCAGACGAGATTATCCGAAATATTCATTAATTTAGAAAAGTTATTCTGAACTTAAACTAATACAATAGATATGGAATACATTAAAAACCGGTTCTATGAAAAGGCCATGAAAAGCATGGCTGATCTTCAAAAACTCAGAAAAGAGCACGGAGATGTTGTTCTTGGTCAGGTAACAATCGATCAGGTGCTTTCTGGCATGAAAGGTATCCCGGCTCTTCTTACTGAAACGTCGAAGTTAGATGCCAACGAAGGCATACGGTTCAGAGGCTTTTCGCTTCCTGAATTGCAGGAAAAGCTTCCCAAATTGGACGATGCCGGCGAACCACTTCCTGAAGGATTATTTTACCTGATGATGATTGGTGAAATTCCGGATAAGGAAGATGTGATCAACATTTCGAAAGACTGGGCTACACGGGCTCACGTGCCACAGCATGTGTTCGACGTAATTGATGCACTGCCTAAAAACAGCCGTCCGATGACCCAGTTCAGTACAGCTATTCTTTCGATGGCTTACGATTCGGTTTTCCAGAAAGCTTACCGCGCAGGTGTTAATAAAAAGTTTTACTGGGACTTTATGTACGAAGACGTGATGACATTGATTGCCCGTCTTCCGCGCATTGCAGCCTATATTTATCGCCGGATTTATCACAACGGCAATCACATTGAACCAAATCCAAATCTCGACTGGGCCGGTAACCTGGCACATATGATGGGTTTCGATTCGGTTGAAGTAAAACGTTTACTCCGTTTGTATATGGTGATTCATGCCGACCACGAGGGAGGCAATGTTTCAGCTCATGCCACCCATTTAGTGGGTTCTGCGCTAAGTAATGCTTACTATGCCTATTCAGCCGGAATGGTTGGATTGGCAGGCCCATTGCATGGGTTCGCTAATCAGGAAGTGATGGACTGGATTGCGGAAATGCTCGAACAAATTGGAACAGATGAACCAAGTGATCCACAGATTGCGGCCTACATTGAAAAAACATTGGTACAAGGACGAGTTGTTCCTGGGTACGGACATGCCGTGCTTCGTATTACCGATCCTCGCTTTACCGTTCAGCAACATTTTGCTGAAAAATACATTGTAAACGATAAACTTATTAATACAGTAAATGCCATTTATCGTGTAGCACCGCCAATTTTGGAAGCTACCGGAAAAATTAAAAATCCTTGGCCAAATGTAGATGCTTTCAGCGGTGCACTGCTGAATCACTACGGAATTACCGAATCGAGTTTCTATACCGTTCTATTTGGCGTATCGCGCTCACTGGGCGTGATGGCCTCGTTGGTGTTCGACCGTTTCTACGGACTTCCGATCGAACGTCCGAATTCGCAAACTTTGGAATGGTTTCTTGAAAAGGCCGGAATAACCAGAGAAGAGTAATTGTGTAAATAGTTCATAGCAAAAAAGGGTGAAGAGGCTGTCGCGAAAGCGTTCAGCCTCTTTTTTATCATGGCTCCA
>CAILJH010000108.1 GCA_903834475.1 uncultured Prolixibacteraceae bacterium
GCAGATAACCTCTATTTTCATACTGTGGACCAGATTTTGAGCCAAAGCATAAGAAGTTGCGGTTACAAAATAGAGCCAATACGATGAAATTTTTGGGGTCATCACAGGTACCACTACAATTTTTCGCTTGAGGCCTCTGATGCCTGCAAAACGAAGCAACATTTCCTTATAGCTTAAAATGTCGGGACCACCGATATCGTAACTTTTATGATAGCATTCAGTATTGCCAATGACTCCGTTTAAAAATTCGACTACATTCCTGATTGCAATGGGTTGGCACTTGGTTTTGAGCCAGCGTGGGGTAATCATAAAAGGTAATTTCTCTACCAGATCTCTGATAATTTCAAAGGAAGCGCTGCCTGAACCAACAATGATACCAGCTCTCAGTGTTGTTAATGCAAAGTTGGCATCCGACAGAATTTCTTCTACATTTTTTCTGGACGATAAATGTCTGGATAATTCAGTTTCGTTGATAATTCCGCTCAAATAGATGACCTGTTGAGCCCTGGTTTTTTGAATGCATGCTTTGAAGTTCTCAGCGCAGATGGTTTCCATTTTCTCAAAGTCGCCTGTTTGTGTCGACATGGAATGAATCAGGTAGTAGGCCACATTAATATCCTCCGGAATACTGTTCAGGCTTTCTTCATTCAGGAAATCAGCTTCTATAACACTCAGTTTATCCGAAGCATATTTACGGGTATTAAACCTCTTGGCATCTCTCACACAGCAGACCACCTCGTGTCCGTTTTGCAGTAATACAGGTAATAATCTTTGCGCAATGTAACCGGTGACGCCGGTGAGAAGAATTTTCATGGTTTAATTTTACGGTATGAACAAGCCCTATAAGCTTAAGTTTCTTGCAAAAGTAAAGTCTTTTATACAGCTTTATCTCCTACAAAATAATCTTCCTTGTTTTTGAACATGACATTGAAAGTGGTCAGACTGCCGTAAATACGGGTGATGTATTGCTGCATTTCAACCTTTTCTTCATCGGTGAGCTTGCTGGCATTTAGTTTTTGTTCCAACACCCTCACTCTGTCGCGGATCATCACGATTTTATGGAAAAAGGCATCAATGGGGATTTCTTTTTCTTTCAGACTATTGTCGCCGGGATACATGACCAATCTTCCGTTGGTCCATTTAGCACCCATGGGAACGGTTTCGTGGATATCACTGAAACGGCGGAGTACCCGTATCATACTTTTTTCAATTTTTTCATAGGTAAGAAAATCGTCAGGGGTTTCCACGGCTTCAATGATTTCGAGGCCTTCGTATTCACGCATAATTTGGCGGGTGCCGGTTTCTATAAATGTGATTTCATAGGCATCTGAACGAAGTTGAACTACAACTCCCTTGCCAAACTGTGGATGTTTAACCCTTGATCCTATTCCAAGTTCTGTATCTTTCATGTTTTTTTTGTTTTATAATTTGGAAGCCAGAAGTCTGAAGAAAACCAGCTATCCTACAAAATTAAACAATCTATTTCAATTTTTAATAAATTCTAAAAATATTCATTTCTTAAGCCTTTTTTACCTGCAGTCTTCAGTCTTCCGTCTTCTGTCTTATTTCCTA
>CAILJH010000109.1 GCA_903834475.1 uncultured Prolixibacteraceae bacterium
CATGGAAGGGATCATACCACCGGTAGTGGCAATTTTATGATGGTTAATGGTAGCGTCGATTCAATTCTCGTTTCTCCGGGTGTTTACAGAAAGAAGATTATTTGGCAGCAAACCGTCACGGTAAAGCCAAATACTCATTATTATTTCAGCGCCTGGGCGATGAACCTGAACCCTGCATCTCCTGCTCGCCTTCAATTTGAAGTTAATAATGTACGAACCGGTTCTATTGCTGAATTGAGTATAGCACCAAAACCTGGGAGCGAGGCCGAGGTTTCAACAACAAACTGGGTTCAGTTTTACAATCCGGATTGGTATTCAGATGCATTAAGCGGAAATGTTACAATTCGTATTATTAATTTGAATAAAATTGCCGGAGGTAACGATTTTGCTATTGATGACATTTCTTTTGCAACCCTTGACGCAATTCCGGCAACCGTTGATCCGGAGGTTTCCGGTGGGTTAAACACCGTATGCGAAGGTTCAGATGTTCAACTGACAGCAAATGTAGTTGGTGGAATGGCCCCGTTTACTTATTCGTGGTCGGGGCCAAATGGGTTTTCATCAACAGTTCCAAATCCCATTATACCAAAGGGAAAATTACCAACTGCCGGGCCATACACATACACCCTAAACTTTACCGATGGATATGGATGTACACCTAAAAGTACGAATTTCACGGTTACTGTAAATGCTGCTGCAACTGTAAATGCTGGTGCAGATCGATCGGTTTGTGCGTCTTCTCCGGAAGTTATTTTGGCCGGTGTTAAAGGTGGTTCGGCTACTTCGGGAACATGGTCGGGTGGTGCTGGTACTTTTACTCCAAATAATACTGCGCTCAATGCGGTTTACACGCCGACCAATGCTGAAATAGCTGCTGGAACTGTGACACTCACATTGACATCGGATGATCCGGCCGGTATTTGTCAGGCAGTTTCCGACCAGATGATAATTTCAATTTACCCGGCGTTTGCAGCAACAATTGGATTAAGCACAAATCCGGTTTGTAATGGAGGTAATGATGGCTCAGCAACTGCATCGGGTTCGGGTGGCACTGCACCATATCAGTATTCCTGGAATACCACTCCGGCACAAACCACAGCTACAGCAGTCGACTTAGCCGCCGGAACCTATACCGTTACAGTCACCGATGCCCATGGTTGTTCGGATACCAAATCAGTTACCTTGACAGAACCTCCTGCTTTGGTCGTCGACGATAATGTAGTGATAACACAGCCTTCCTGTTTTGGAACGAGTAATGGAAGCGCCCTGGTAACGGTTATCAGTGGTTTATCGCCAACTTTTTTATGGAGCAACGGCCAAACTACGAATCCGGCAATCAATTTATCCACCGGAAATTATACTGTTACGGTTACCTCGGCCAACGGATGTTCGGCAACAACTTTGCTTGTCGTAATTACCCAACCCGATGAACTATTCATTTCAGGCACATTATCTGTTTTTGCAGGATCGACCACCCAATTAACTGCTACGGGAACTGCTGCAGCCGTTAATCCGTGGGTTTCAGCATCGCAGGGAGTTGCTACAGCAGATAATGCTGGTTGGGTAACCGGCGTATCGGCCGGAACAAGTTTGATTACCTACACTGACGACAACGGATGTAGCGTCTCGGTCACAGTCACCATGGTAATGCCTTGCAGCATCACTTCTACGCCTACAGTCACTTCGGTCAGCAATGGAACAACCAGTAGGTTCGATGCACCTGCCGGACCTTTTACATATAGCTGGACAATCTCCGGAAATGGAACAATTACTTCAGGAATTACCAGCCAGTCGGTTGATGTGAAAGCCGGGGATAACTGTGCAGATTATACACTCAGCCTCACTTTGTCCTTAGGAGGATCGACCAGTACCTGTTCCCAAACCGTTGCAGTTACCGACAATCAGGCTCCAAGCTTTACCCTGCTTACAACTGAATTAGCTTTTTGCGTGGCCGACATTACTGCAGCAGTATTCAACGGAACTCCGGCTAATCCTTTAAATCCGGATTATGATGACTTGACCACTCCGCGACCTGAATATTACCGGTTTACGCCTACATCTGCGCCTCTAAATACAATTTTCGATCTTGATCCTGCTGTGCTAAAGAATAATTTTGCTGACAACTGTTGTGCTGTCAGCGATCTGGTTCTTCATTGGGAAATCATTTTTTCACCAACACCTGATCCTTCGACTGTAGCCCACAATCCAATAACAAAGGCTCCAATTACTGGTCAAATCGGTCAGCCTTCAAGCTACTCATTGGGCAACATAGACTTTCCGGCCGATGGAGTAACTCAGACTGACATCCATCACAAAATAAATTACTGGTTAGTTGATTGCAATGGAAATCCTTCGATAGTAAAAACGGTTTTCATTACCATCAAACCCAGACCGAAAATCACTACAGTACCATAATAAAAATCCTTTAAAACAAAGTATATGAAACACGACAAGCCAAATGCAAAAATGGCCAACGGCCAGCAATCACAGGGCATTCAGAATGTCTCTGCGATAAAAGTTCAAATAACAAAACAAGTTAGTTCCATTCCGGGAATTTTCCTGACAATGCTTCAGCCGTATAGCGCCAAGCTGGGTACGGATGGATGCAATAACACGATCAGGTGTCATCACATCGGAAAGGCGCCGCCAGGCCGGGCCCGTGCACCAGGTCGTGCGAGGGGACATCCGCCCGCCTGCCGGGCGGACAGGCCCGCCAATAAGGCTGGGCCATCCTCCAGAAAGGCGGACAGGCCCAACCAAAACATTCATGAACAGATAGCCTCCCCCCTCTCTTTACAAAGAAATGGGTCGGGCCCGCCCGCCGACATGGCGGGGGTGAGTTTAAAAACAATATTTCAAATTAATAATCAAATAGTTAATAAAAAAACATTACTAAATTTTATATCCATTTTAAATTTTAAAATCATGAAAAAACAAATTTTAATTCTCGC
>CAILJH010000110.1 GCA_903834475.1 uncultured Prolixibacteraceae bacterium
AGCGACAATATCACAGTTATTCCCGGATCTGCAACAAAGATTAGGGTGGAAAATGCTGCAAACGGTTCAGGAGCAGTCGTTCCGACACAATCTGTTTCAACAGGTTCGTCAATCAACGTCTTTGCAATTGCAAGAGATGCTTCGAATAATTTTGTATCGAACCTTGCAGCAGAAACATGGAGTTTGCAGAATACAAGTGGCAGCATAGTGGCTGGCGACCTGGTCTCATCGGCAGATAAAAAGAGTGCAGTTTTTACCGGTCATGTTGTTGGAAATACAACGATCAGTGCAACATCCGGATCATTGGTTCAAACATTTTCCGGGACAATCTCAGTTACCACCGATACGAACTTGTCCACAAAGATCAATGTGGAAACAGCTGCAGACGGATCAGGTTCAATTGTTTCTGCACAATCATTAGTTTCAGGATCATCCATTCTGGTATATGCCATCACAAGAGATGCTTCCAATAACTTCATTGCCAATGTGCCGGCCTCTTCCTGGCTTACAGAGAACAACTCCGGCGGAGTAATTTTCTCCGACCTGATACCAACAGGTGACAGCAAGAGCGCGGTCTTCACCGCTCATAGTGTAGGCACAACGAATATCAAGGCTGTCTCCGGTACCTTAACAACAAATCCGTCCGGAGTTATAAGGGTTACATCAGGCTTAGCTGCAAAAGTAAGTGTTGAGACAAATTCAAATGGTTCCGGAACTATTTTTCCGGCTCAATCACTAAATTCCGGCTCTTCAGTCACAGTTTACGCAATCACAAGAGACGCTTCAAATAACTTTGTCGCCAATGTGGCTGCCTCTTCCTGGATATTGGAGAACAACTCCGGAGGAATTATTTCCTCTGACCTGGCCGCTTCGGGTGACAGCAAAAGCGCGATCTTCACAGCTCATGGTTTAGGAACAACAAATATCAAGGCAAATTCTGCCGCCTTACCAGCAAATCAGTCGGGAGTTATCACGGTTACAACGGGCGAAGCTGCAAAAGTTAGTGTTGAGACTCGTTCAAACGGAACTGGCACAATTGTTTCAGCTCAATCACTGGATTCCGGCACAACAATCACTGTTTATGCGATCACAAGAGATGCTTCGAACAACTTTATCGCCAATGTGTCTGCCTCATCGTGGACTCTGGAGAACATTTCAGGAGGGATTCTATCAAGCGATCTGACACCTTCGAGTGACAGCAAAAGCGCTGTATTTACTGCACATTCAGCTGGCAGTTCATCGATAAGTGCAAAATCCGGAACTTTTCCGGTAACATCTTCCGGAACAATCAACGTTTCCAGTATTCCAATCCTGGCAACAACTGTTCGTGTGGAGACTGCCGCAGATGGATCAGGAACTGTTGTTCAGGCTCAATCTTTAATTTCAGGTTCGTCAATAAAAGTATATGCCATCTCCAGGGATGCTTCCAATAATTTCGTAGCAAATGTTGCTGCGGAAACCTGGGATCTTCAAAATATTTCAGGAGAAGTTACGACTGGCGATTTAGTTCCGGCAGCGGATGGAGAAAGTGCAGTCTTTACGGGTTCAGGCTCAGGTGATGCAATCATCCAGGTTAAATCAGGGACTTTAATTCCAATCGGTTCGGGAACTATCTCAGTAACCACAATTACAGGAATAGAAGAAAAAGAACCCCTTGGATTTTCTCTCAAGCAGAACTTTCCCAATCCTTTCAGCACAAGTACAATCATCAGTTACCAATTGCCAACTGACGGAAATGTTTTATTAAAAGTCTTTGATATGCGTGGTAATGAAGTTGCAACGCTGGTAAATCAATTTGAAAGTCCAGGGTTCAGATCAGTAAACTTCGATTCAAGCCGGCTTTCAAATGGTATTTATTTCTATCGCCTGGAAGTTCGTCAATACAGTGAGACAAAAAAACTCATTTTGAAACATTAGTCAGCAACTTCAGGAAGTAACGATAGAAACTATTGGTACGAAAGAAGTAGTGGACTACAAAAACATGAAACAATTTTATAATTAATAATCCTTTTATTCACTTTTTAAAAACTTAATCATGAAAAAACAAATTAATTTACTGGCATTCGTTCTATTGATTTTATCGGGTTTTACATTGACCCATTGTTCTAAAACATCAGACCCGGCACCAGTTGTTGATCCGGCTTTAGTGAAACTTGCAAATTCAGCTACCCTCGGAAGTTATCTTACCGATAAAGACGGAAATGCACTGTATTACTTCTCGAATGATGCAGATGGTGCCAACAACTGCACCGGAGGATGTATTGCTGCCTGGCCTATTTTTAACGTCGAGGGATTAACGGCGGCTCAACTGGGAACCGGCTTGGCCTTAGGCGATTTTAATGCCATTAGCACACCCAATGGAAATCAGCTGACCTACAAAGGATGGCCGGTATATTATTATGCACCGGGTGGAGTGCGAGAACCTGCGGGCAAAACGACTGGCGAAGCAGTTGGCGGAGTATGGTTTGTTGCGAAACCCGATTATACCATCATGCTGGCTAAAGCACAATTGGTTGGAAAAGACGGAAAAAACTATGTTGTTTCAGCCACTAATGTTTACAGCGAAGGAGTTGGGAAAACGACCTATTTTACTGATTCACCCGGACGTACACTCTATGAATTTGCAAAGGATAGTGCAAATGTCAACAAGTACACCAAAGCAGATTTCTCGAATAATCCAACATGGCCAATTTACGAAACCGATAAGATTGTCGTGCCTTCAATTCTTGATAAAACATTATTCAGCAGTATTACGGTTTACGGTAAAAAGCAATTAGTCTACAAAGGTTGGCCGATGTATTACTTCGGACCTGATGTTGATGCCACAACAGGAAAATTCAGAGGTATTAATAAAGGAGTAAGTGTTCCGGTCCCTGGAATCTGGCCAGCCTTCCTCAAAGATATTCCTACTGCGCCACACAAATAATCTTTAGATTTTCAAAAAATAAAAAGGAGACTGCATGCAGTTTCCTTTTTTACTTTAATCCTGCTTTTTCCTGACTTTTATTCCCACTTTTCAGGGTTGCCAGTGGCTTGGAGCACTTTATACAATCCGGCTGATTCCTGAAAATCAAAGATCTCAGGCCAGGATAACTTCCACTTATTTCATTTTTTAGGTAGATAAATATCCGTATATTTTTGAATGAAAAATTATCCGTATATTTTTGAACAAGGCTCATTTCCGGCAATTATCTGGCAATTATTTGGCAAATTCCAAAAAACTGCCAGATTTTGGGAGTAAAAGACAGAATTTCGTTTTGGGTTAAAGCGTTGTGGATTAAAAATATTCATATATTTGTCGCCTCGAAAGGGGGATTAGCTCAGTTGGCTAGAGCGTTTGACTGGCAGTCAAAAGGTCATCGGTTCGATTCCGATATTCTCCACTTTGATTATCAAGACTTTAC
>CAILJH010000111.1 GCA_903834475.1 uncultured Prolixibacteraceae bacterium
CGCGACAAGGCCAGAAGCACTTCAAATCCGTACGGGGCAAGGTATTCCCTGTCGCCGGTATAACTGATGTAATTGAAAATAGCAAAAGCAATGGCGCCGTTCCGGTGAATTTCCTCGAAAGTGATTTCCCATTCGTTATGGCATTCTTCCCCGTTGATTGTCACCATCGGATACAGTGCTGCACCATCAGTAAATCCCAGCTTTTCAGCATTTTCAATGGCTTTCTGCAAATGCTTGTAGCGGTAAAGCAACAGGTTTTTCGAAACCATATGCGGTGCGGTTCCCAGCGTGAATGGCAGGCAATAGGCTTCGGTATCCCAATAGGTTACACCGCCATATTTCTCGCCTGTAAAACCTTTGGGTCCGATATTGAGTCGCTCATCGTCACCGAGATAGGTCTGGTTCAGCTGGAAAATATTGAAGCGGATTCCCTGCTGTGCAGCCACATCGCCTTCAATGCGGATATCACTGGTTTCCCACCGTTTGTTCCATGCCTTTTCCTGATCGGCAAAAAGCCTGGCGAATCCTTTATCAGAAGCTCTTTTTAAAGTTTTTTCGGTAACTTCCTGAAGTTTATTTTTCGGATGATACAGGGTAGAAATCAAAGCAGCGAATTTCTCAATGCAAACCTCATCACCTGGTTTTACCTGAATTTTCACCTCAGCACCTACATATTTTTCTTTTTCCACCGGAAGCGGTACCTTAGTCATCAACTCGCCATTAACCGATACCTTGAAATCCATTCCGGTACAAACCTGAAAGGCAGTTTTTTTTGTCTCCAGACAAACATGGCCTGTGGAGCCTTTTATTTTCTGAGATATTCCAATCCAGAAATTTTCATCGTAGTTGGAATCTTCGTTTACAACAAGACCATCGATATGCGGTAAAAATGAGAGTTCTCCGGAAAAATTAAGCGCCTTAACTGAATAGCTGATGGCACCGATTTCCTGATCGGCAATACTCAGAAACCTTCTGGCATAAACTTCGAGCTGCTTTCCGGAAGCCATTTGAGCGACGAAACGACGGGTCAGCAATCCAGATTTCATATCCAGATCACGGTAAAACGAACGAATTTCTGCTTTGTTCAGATCCAATTCTTCACCATCGGCCGAAACATCAATTCCGATCCAATTGGTGGCATTCAGGATTTTTGCGAAATATTCGGGGTAGCCGTTTTTCCACCAGCCCACACGGGTTTTGTCAGGATAATAAATCCCGGCAAGGTAGCTTCCACGAAGACTATCACCGCTGTATTTTTCTTCGAAGTTAGCCCGCTGACCGCACCGTCCATTCCCAATACTTAGCAGGCTCTCGCTTATCCGGTTTTCCTCCTTGTGAAATCCTTTTTCAATAATCTTCCACTCATCGTGTATGATGTAGTTTTTCATACGGTATTTTTTAATCCTGAAATGAATCAGGTAAAAATTTCAAATTGTTCCTAATTTCTAATTGTATTTTAAATCGTAATCTCCATTCCGTCCGAAACAATCAAATGGATTTTATCAATATTTTACCGCGGACGGTTAAACTTCGCTTTTCCTTCCCCCGAGGCGTTGTCTCGGGCTATTGCTAAATTGCCCTTTCAGGGCGAAAACTATGACAAACCAATGTCCTAAACTTTCCCCTTGGGGAACCGGAAGGAGGCTGTCAGTTCTTTTTTCAGCTTTTCCAGTGTGAATCCATCGAAACCGGGAATAACAAAATCTGCCAGACCAAGATTCTCCGGTTGACCAATTCCAACACAATACATTTTTGCATTTCGTGCGGCCTCCACTCCGGCGATGGCATCTTCAAATACCACGCAATGCTCCGGCTGAACACCAAGTTTCTCGGCACCTTTCAGAAAGACTTCCGGATTGGGTTTGGCTTCCGAAATGGAATTGCCATCGACAATAACATCAAAAAATCCTGTCAATCCGATGCGTTCCAGAATCATGGGCGCATTTTTACTGGCCGATCCGAGAGCAGTTTTTATTTCATTGCTTTTCAATTCCTGAAGAAATTTTTCCACACCGGGTAAAATTTCTTCAGGAGTCATTTTTTCAATATAGGTTACATAGAGCGTATTCTTCTTTTCTGCCATGGCCAGTTTTTCTGTCTCCGAAAATTGCTTTTTACCAATTTCAAGCAGAATTTCAAGCGATTGTTTGCGGCTCACACCTTTCAACCGCTCATTATCTTCCAATGTAAAAACAAAACCAAGCTCTTCTGCCAGGGCTTTCCAGGCAATAAAATGGTATTTGGCTGTATCAACCACTACCCCATCGAGATCAAAAATACAGGCTTCAATCATGTTCTAATTTTTATTTCATCATTTTAGGCCGATTCATCAGCTTCGAAACAAACCGTACCAAACGGTTATGCACCAAACCTTGCCTAATTTGCCAGGCTGCGATTAATAAAACCAGTCCAAGTGCTGCCAGAACAAATGCAAAACCGGCAAACTTCAATGACCAGTCTAATAATAGAACTGGTAATCCAACAAAAACGCCTGCCAGCAAAAAGACAAAACCAATCAGAATTGTGGCGGGCAAAATGTTTTGTGCTGAATTGTCTGACATTCGTTGATTATATTTTTTTTGTTTTTATCAGCAATACTGATAATGAACCCAGCAGCATCGAGATACCACAAACCATCATGATGTAAATAGCATGGTTGTCGAATAAGCTACGTAGAATGGAGCCGCCAACCAAACCTGAAATAATTTGTGGGCCGGCAATGGTAAAGTTGAAAATCCCCATGTAAACGCCCATCTTGTCCGCAGGCACTGATTCAGATAAAAGTGAATAGGGCATGGCAAGGATTGCCGCCCAGGCTATTCCGATACCGATCATCGATATAATGAGCATGTATGGAGTATTGAATGCGTACATCGAAAGAAATCCAATTCCGCCCATAGCCAGCGAAAGAGAGTAAGTTGTTTTGCGTCCGATTTTTTTTGCAATGCGGGCCATAAATATCGAAAATATAGCGGCGAACAGGCTATATGCTCCAAACAGAATACCGACCCAGTTACCGGCTTCGTTGAATTTATCAGACGAAGAATCGTTGATTGCAGTACCATAAACATGCTGCGCCACAGCTGAGGTGGTGTAAACCCACATCAGATAAAGCGCGAACCAGGAGAAAAACTGAACAACAGCCAATTTGGCCATCATCGGTGGCATTTTTGAAAACAGGCCAGCAAAATTCCTGAGTTTCTGACCAAGCGAAGTCTTTTCAGTTTGGCTTTTGCCCCAGGCTTTGAAGTCAATATCGTTCTGGGCACAATACTCTTCCGGCGGATACTCTTTGGTACGAAATACGGTCCAAATAACCGATAACAGAAGTATAGATCCGCCAATGTAGAACGACCAGATGACCGATGGTGGAACATGTCCTTCAGCGGCAATGTTTTGAACGCCCAAAATATTGGTAAGTACATACGGCAGAACCGACCCGACTACAGCACCAGCATTAATCAACAAGCTTTGCACCGAATAGCCGTAGGTGCGCTGGTCTTCGGGGGTCATGTCGGCTACAAGCGCGCGAAAAGGCTGCATGGTGATGTTGAACGACCCGTCCATCAGGGCAAACATCATGGCACCAAAAACAAGTGCAGGGATAATGGATACAACCGCAGCTGAGTTTGGCATCAGCCACATGGCAAAGCTTGCCACCAGAGCTCCTCCAAGTAAAAAAGGCCCCCTTCGTCCAAAGCGGTTCCATGTGCGGTCGCTCGCAGCGCCAACAATAGGTTGTACGATGAGCCCCATCATCGGTGCCGCCAACCAGAAAAATGAAAGTGAATGAAGGTCGGCTCCCAGACTCGACAGGATACGGCTAACATTGGCACTTTGAAGCGCAAATCCAATCTGGATTCCAAGAAATCCAAAGCTTACGTTCCAGATTTGCCAAAAACTTAATGCAGGTTTCTTCTTCATTGGTTTAAATTTAGATTCAGTTCACAAGGTAATCTGATTTATGAGAAAAGATATAAGACAACAGAAAAGAAGCATCTGCAATCACTGCGCATAAAACGCAGAATTGATCTCTAATCAAAAGCCAAATGACACCATAAAGTGTGTGGAATTAATTTCGCGAGCTTGAAACAATTTTCAGGAAGCGATAAGAAGTAATACGGAAGTACTAAAAACGGAATTAACTGCACAAATATAAAGAAGCTTTTCGATAATATCCAAATCAGGAAATCGTTCAAACTCTTGTTTTACAGGCAAAAAAAAAGATTTTAAGATAAAAATCCCCATTGCAAACGTTTGCAGAGAATGAGAAAAATAAATTCAAAAGCTTGGTTTTTTTTGAAAATGGTCAACCGTTAGCTGATAAATTGAAGATTCAACAGCGCATTCAAATCTGCCTTTTCATTCCTTCACCGAGCTTCCTCTGACAATCAGATCGGCATTCAGGACTTTAACTTCCGGAATGTAATCTTCTTCATCTGACAAAATCCGGTGGAAAAGCATTTCTGCAGCAGTGGTACCCATCTCATAACCGTGCTGGTCGACCGATGATAGATGCGGATCGGTAATTCCGGACAAATACCCATCACTAAAACCGACAATGGCGATTTCATCGGGTATTTTATAGCCTCTTTTCTGAATGGTTTGCATGGCACCAATGGCCGTCAGATCGTTTACAGCAAAAATGCCATCCGGGATATTTTTTTCGTCCAGCATTTTCACCACGGCATTCCGGGCTTTTTCAAAGGTATCGGCTTCCACAATCAGGCGGTTATCTACAGGAATTCCGGCTTCTGTAAGTGCATTCACATAGCCCTGAAGCCTGTCTTTCCCGATAATCAGGTTTTGAGGGGCTGCAAAATGCGCTATTCGTTTCCGTCCGGTTTCGATCAGGTGGCGGGTAGCTTTGTACGAAGCTTCCATGTCATCAATTATGACCTGATCAGCAATGACTTCAGGAGCAATACGGTCAAAAAAGACGAGCGGGATTCCGCTTTCCTGTAAATCCAGCAAATGTTCGAATGTTTGGGTTTGCTTGGATACTGAAATCAGAATGCCATCGACACGGTGTGAAAGCAGGGTGTGAGCATTCGCGACTTCACGCTCAAAACTTTCGTTCGACTGACAAATGATTACCGTAAAACCTTTTTGAGAAGCGATGTCTTCAATACCACTGATAACAGACGAGAAAAAATAATGTACAATTTCAGGAATCATCACAGCAATCGTATTGCTTCGACTGTTCTTCAGGCTAATTGCCACTGCGTTTGGCTGGTATTTAAGCTTCTGGGCAAGCTCATTTACTGCTTTTTTTGTATCAACATTGATATCCGGGTGATCCTTCAACGCCCGTGAAACCGTTGAAGCTGAGATACCTAATATTCGTGCAATATCTTTAATCGTGATCTGACTACTACGCATGGGATAGTTGGAAATTCGTCTTCATCGTTAATAATCCACTAAAGATACATATTTATTTCATAGCTCAAACAAGCTAAAAAATATGCCTTAAACAGGCAAAACCATACCTACCAGCACCCACCTGTTGCATAACATGGAGAATGCAAACGTCACCGCAAACGATTGCAGTAAATACATTGTAACATATTTTAACTAAATATTAACAGATTCAATACTTTGGTACCGGAATTAAATTTATGAAGTATTAACGGAACATTAATTACTGGATTAACTAAAATTTTGGATGAATGAATCTAAAAAGAGTATTTGAACCAAAAATTATTAAAACATGAGGATTATTCGCAAAAACCTAAATGTATTAATACTGCTTTTGTCGCTTTTGCTTGGAAATTTCGCAATGGCACAACAGACAGTATTATCGGGTAAGGTCACCGATAGCTCATCGGGAGAATCTTTACCAGGTGTTTCTATTGTAGTTAAAGGAACTACCAATGGAACCATCACGAATCTTGATGGAAATTTCACCCTCAGTACAAAAAGGGGTGATGTCATTCAGTTTTCATTTGTTGGGTATGTAAAACAGGAAATTGTATCTCAGGGTCAAAAAAACCTCAACGTTGCACTTGTTACTGACAGGGAAGAACTGAATGAAGTAGTTGTAATCGGTTACGGAACAGTAAAAAAATCAGATGCAACAGGCTCTGTAAGTACCGTGAGTTCGAAAGATTTCAGTAAAGGTGCCATTACCTCACCACAGGATTTGCTGGTTGGTAAAAGTGCCGGTGTGGTCATCACCACTGCTGGTGGTGCCCCGGGTAGCGGTGCAACAATCAGGATTCGAGGCGGTTCTTCCTTAAATGCTTCAAACGATCCTTTGATTATTATCGATGGAGTACCAATTGCAAACGATAATATTTCAGGTAGTTCTAACTTTCTTTCATTTGTTAATCCTAACGACATCGAAACTTTTACCGTTCTCAAAGATGCTTCTTCGACCGCTATTTATGGTTCCAGGGCTTCAAATGGTGTTATTCTGATTACCACGAAAAAAGGGAAAGTGGGTAGTGCCATGAGAATTACCTACGACGGAAATACTTCTGTTGCAAGTGCCATTAAGTATTTGGATGTTTATTCTGGCGACCAGATGAGACAGATCGCTTTAGATCACAAAAGTCTATACGGAGCAGACAGTTTTACTAAACTTGGTGCAGAGAACACGAATTGGCAGAAAGAAATTTTCCGTACTGCAATATCCAGCGATCATAACATCAGCGCCTCGGGTGCTTTAAAAAGCTTACCTTATCGGGTTTCTTTAGGTTACACAGATCAGAATGGTATCCTGAAGAATACAGGCATGAAAAGAATAACCGGTTCTGTCAGCCTCGATCCTTCCTTCCTGAAAGGTGATTTAAAAGTAAGTATGAATGCCAAAGGAATGAATACCAACACGAATTTTGGAGATGCCGGAGCAGTGGGCTCTGCGACTCAAATGGATCCTACCCAGCCTGTTAAAGACGGAAATGCCAAATCAGATGGGTACTTCCAATGGCCGAATTACGGAGCAAATCTGGGCACACCAAATCCGGTAGAACAATTGATGGGCAGTGACAATACGTCAAATGTAAAACGTGTTATTGCCAATGTCCAACTCGATTACAAAATTCCTTATATTACCGGGTTACGTGCTAATTTAAATTTAGCAACCGATTATACCGAAAGTAAAGGACACAATAACCGTCCAACAACTTCACCTTCGCGTTTGACCGCTCCGTTGGCCTGGGGAAAACTAAGCGATTATAACGGCAAAAACTACAATAACCTGCTTGATTTTTACCTCAACTATAGCAAAGACCTGAGCCAGATTAAAAGTAAAATTGATGCAACCGCCGGATATTCTTGGCAACATTTCGAACGTAAAGGAGACTCCTATACACGAGGAATCGAAGATGCAACCCATCCTTATCAAAAATCGGACAGTTCATCTTTTATAACTGAAAACTATTTGGTTTCGTTCTTCGGACGTTTGAATTATACCTTAATGGACAGGTACCTACTTACCTTTACAGTTCGTGATGATGGTTCTTCACGCTTTGCCAAAGGGAACCAATGGGGACTTTTCCCATCTGCAGCTTTTGCCTGGAAAATTAACGAGGAATCGTTCCTGAAAAATGTCAAAACTGTTTCTGATTTGAAATTGAGATTAGGCTGGGGTGTTACCGGACAGCAAGACATTGGTAACGATTATCCTGCTCAGGCAAGATACATGCTGGCTTCAGCTGGTAATTATTATCCTATAGGCGGCCAATATCTCCCAACTCTTCGGCCAAGTGCTTACGATCCAGACATCAAATGGGAAGAAACAACCACGCAGAATATTGGTTTGGATTTTGGTTTTCTGAAGAACCGCATCACCGGATCGATTGATCTTTATAACCGCGTTACCGATAACCTGCTGAACACCGTTACCATCCCAAGTGGAAGTAACTTCTCCAATACTTTATTGACTAATGTTGGTAGTTTAGAAAATAAGGGCGCTGAATTCTCACTGAACCTGACCCCAATTTCAACAAAAGATATGTCGTTGACTTTAGGATTCAATGTAACCTACAATGTAAACAAAATCACCAAATTACTTAGCTCTGATGATCCAAATTATATTGGCATCCTCTATGGTGATGCGTTTTCCGGCTTAAAGCAAGTAACCCGGGTTGGATACCCTGCTTATTCCTATTTTTTGAACAAGCAGGTCTATGATCCCAATGGTAGCCCCATTGAAGGTTTGTATGTCGATCTTTCAGGAAAGGGAGGCACTGTGAATGGCAATACGGCCGATCAATACATCTACCACAATCCGGTAGCTGATTATCTGGTTGGATTTTCTGCCCGTTTTAACTACAAAAACTTCGACCTGTCAGCTTCTTCACGTGGAAGCATCGGAAATTACGTTTACAATCAGGTTGCCGCCGGTTCTACTTATGACCAATTATACACTAACGGGAGTTGGAGAAATGCTCCAACCTTTTTGTCTGATACCAAATTTGTAAAACGTCAGTTTACCAGTGACTATTATGTTGACAATGCTTCGTTCTTTAAATTAGACAATATAAGCGCTGGTTATTTAATCGAAAAACTAACGGATAAGCTCAGTGCACGTATAAGCTTTACGGTTCAGAATGCCCTGACAATAACTAAATACAAAGGTATTGACCCTGAAGTTTCCGGTGGTATTGATAACAATTTTTATCCCAGACCACGTAACTTTGTTCTTGGTTTAAGTTTAACCTATTAATATTCAAATACACTATAGATATGAATAAAAATATTTTAATATTAGGAATTGTTCTTTCAGCCATGACGATCACCTCCTCATGCGTGAAAGACTTAGATGTCAAACCAAAGGATCCTAATACGATTCTGGCAGGCAATTTAAGTGATGATCCTGTCTACATGAAAGAAACCCTGGGAAAAATATATGCCAGTTTCATCATTTCAGGTCAGGGTGCTAACGGGGGCGATGATATTACAGCTTCCGACGGAAACTTTTTTACTACGACAAGGGCACTTTGGAATGTTCAGGAAATTACAACTGATGAAGCGATTTGTGCTTGGGGAGACGTAGGTATTGCTGATTTAAATACTCAAACATGGAGTGCCAATAATCCTTTCCTTACCGCACTTTATCAACGGTTAAGTTTAAGCGTGACGTATGCCAATGAATTTATTAAAAATACAAATGGCAATACCGATCCAGCCGTCATGCAGTATAATGCTGAAGCTCGTTTCCTAAGGGCATTGGCTTACACCTGGGATATGGATTTATTTGGAAATCCTCCTTTTACCACCGATGCTGATGGAGTTGGAAAATTTAATCCAAAACAAATTGCACGGGCAGATTTATTTAAATTTGTTGAGACAGAATTGCTTGACATTCAAAATAAACTGGGGGCTCCTAAATTTTCCTATCCACAGGCCGATCAGGCTGCATGTTGGATGTTGTTGGCCCGCTTGTACCTAAATGCACAGGTATTTACCGGAACCGCCCGATGGGCCGATTGCAAAACCTATTGCGATAAGGTAATTACCTCTGGTAAATATTCATTGGCAACCAACTATCGTAAGAATTTTAGCGCTGACAACGATGGCAATCACAATCCGGAAATGATTTTTGCTTGGGAACAAGATGGAATAAATACACAAGGTTATGTGGGCACAACCTTCATCATCGAATCAAGCAGCGATGCAACCTACATTAGGGCTGAAGACTTTCATGGCCTAACGTCGAATACCAACTGGAATGGAAACAGATCCCGGAAACAATTCATGAACATTATGGTCGACACCCTGGCTACTTATGGCTCGGCACCGGTTCCGGCAAGCGATGCTTTGTTTACACAAAGCAAGGACAAGCGTGTCTTCCTGAAAATGAAGAAAAGCATGAACATTCCGAGCGCTTCATCAAGTGGCGATTATGGTATTGGCGTGTATAAATTTACTGCAAAAAATGCCGATGGCACCCAGGCAGCCAATTACAATCCTGCTTTTGCATGTACCGATTTTCCAATCTTCCGTTATGCTGATGCCTTATTGATGAGAGCTGAAGCGGCCTTCCGTTTGGGAGACAAAGCCAGTGCAGTGGCTGATATTAATGTTGTTCGGACACGTGCTTATGGAAATGCATCCGGAAATATTACAGCGGCTCAACTCGACGATAAGTTTTTATTAGATGAACGCGGTCGTGAATTCTACTACGAAGGACAAAGACGTACCGATTTGGTCCGATTTGGTCAATTTACCGATGGAACTTACCGATGGAACTGGAAGGGTGGCGTAATTAATGGAGCGTCAACAGACAAACATTTAAACATCTTCCCTATCCCTGGCGCTGAAGTATCTGCAAATCCAAATATTCTTCAGAATACTGGTTATTAATATTTAAAACTTGATCCGAATGAAAAAATTATTAATTTATATAACGATTATTGGCTTTTCGCTCTATTCCTGTAAGAAGGATGAGACAAAGGTCTTGATTTTGAGCAACCCGAATGCTCCAACTATTCAGACAATACCGAATCTGACCCTAAAAAGGACAACAGGGACGGATACCTTGGTATTTGTTGGTACAGCTGTCGATCCGGGCTTCCAGGCTTCTGCTACCTATTTTTTGGAAGCTGGTGCAAAGGGTACTAATTTTAAAGATCCAATTTCGATTCTTACTGCGATTCATCCTACCAAGCTTAAAATCACAGCAAGTGCCTTGAATGGTATTTTACTTAAAAAGTTTCCAGCTGACCAGATTTCTTCAATTGATTTTCGGCTGAGATCGGTTTTATCTGTTGATGCCGGCACCGGTGCTACACCGATGACTTATTCCTCTGATATAAAAACCGTTGATGTTACCCTTTATGGCTTACCACGTCTTGATTTAATTGGTTCGGGTGTTACCCAGAAAATTGAATCAGCTTTGGGAAATGGCAAATATACAGGTTTTGTGAAACTGGATAAAACAAAACTATTTACCCTGAAAGATCCGGATTTAGGTACAATTTATGGTGCCAGTGGCTCAGCTCTCGCAGTAAATGGTGGCGGTTTAACTCCTGCTGACAACGGATGGTTTAACTTTTCTGCCGACACAAAAGGCTTGACCTTCTCGATGGATGCCTACATGATCGGTCTCATTGGTTCTGCTACTGCAAACGGTTGGAATACACCAGATCAAAAAATGGATTACGACGCCAAAACCGGAACCTGGATAATAACTACCGACTTAATTGATGGTGAAATTAAATTCAGATTAAATGATGGTTGGGCCTGGAATCTGGGTGGTACTAAAGATAATTTAACACAAGGTGGAGCTAATATCGCAGTTACTGCCGGTAATTACACCATTTCATTAACGATTCTCAACGGTACAACCGGTACTGTTAAGATTGTTAAAAACTAATTTGTATGAAACAGTTAAAAAAAATATCGATGAAAAGAATGTCCATATATAAGATATTGGCCGTCCTTGTAACTTCAACAATCTTGTTTACCTCCTGTACAAAGGAAAATAAAGATGTTCGGTTAGTACCAACGCTTTCTACCTCTCAATTATTAAATGTCACTTCTGACGCCGCAACCGTTGTTGGTTATGTGGTTGCTTCAGGTGATGGCTTTACCGAAAAAGGTGTTTGCTATAATATAGCTACAGCACCATCGGTTGCCAACAGCAAAGTTGCTTATACTGGTCAGGCTACAACGGCTACTTTTAACGTATCGTTGACCGGGCTTACTTATGCAACCAAATACTACGCCCGGGCTTATGCAACCGGCGCAGCAGGTACTATCTATGGTGAAGAATATAATTTCACCACATTGCCTGTTGTTGCAACTGTCACAACAGCTGCTATTTCAGCAATTACAGGTAATGCTGCTGCTGGTGGCGGAAATGTTACCGTGACTGGCGGAGCCGATGTAACTGCACGCGGTATTTGTTTTGGCATCGCTCACAATCCAACAATTGCTGATGGAAAAACTGCTGATGGAAAAGGTGCCGGTGCTTTTGTAAGTGCAATGGCAAGCCTTAAAGGCAACACGACTTATTATGTACGCACCTACGCTACAAACAGCGCAGGAACTGCTTACGGTCCTGAAGTTACTTTCAAAACTTTGGTTGACATGCCGGTTGTTACAACCGCTGCAGTTACCGGAGCTA
>CAILJH010000112.1 GCA_903834475.1 uncultured Prolixibacteraceae bacterium
ACACGAAGAACCTGAAGAAATTGATTACTACCTATGCGGTCCTCCAATGATGAACATTGCAGTAAACAAGATGTTATATGATCTTGGAGTGCCTAATGAGAACGTATTGTTTGATGACTTTGGAGGTTAAGTTGGATGGTTGTGCGCTCCCTGAGTAGCCGAAGGCGTATCGAAGGGTGCTTGTGCGCTCCCTGAGTAGCCGTAGGCGTATCGAAGGGGGTTAAATGGGTACTTTTCAACTTCAGTTTTTGCTAATTACTTTTTACTTTTGCCTTTGAATCATGATCTATCACCGCAAATTCATACATCCGAAATCAAAGACCTGGGTAGTTTTCGTCCATGGGGCCGGAGGTAGTAATGGAGTATGGTTTCGTCAACTGAAAGATTTCAAGAAACATTTTAATGTTCTTTTGGTTGATTTACGCGGACATGGTAAATCAAAACCAGCAATATCAGAAGAAGATTCCCAGTATTCATTCGATGAAGTCGCCATGGATGTAATCTGCATTATGGATTTCTATAAAATTCAAAAGGCACATCTGGTAGGAATTTCTCTGGGTTGTGTTGTTGTCAGGGCTATCGACAAACTGGCTCCAGGCCGAGCAGAATCTATCATTCTTGGAGGAGCAATCATTCAATTCAATAAAACCATCAAGGTACTGATTAGCATGGCCAAAATCCTGAATTCGGTTTTGCCGTACATGTGGTTGTATAAGCTGAATGCCCTTATTCTGATGCCCTACCGCAGGCATCGTGAATCGCGGAATATCTTCATCAAGGAAGCCATTAAACTGGGCGATAAGGAATTCAGTAAATGGATGAAAATGAGTCGGGAAATCAAATCCAACCTGAATGATTTTTTGAAAAGGGAACCTTCAGCTCCGGTTTTGTACCTGATGGGCGATGGTGATCACATGTTTCTCCCGATGGTTGCCGACCTGGTTAAAAGGCAGGTAAATGCCAAACTTGAAATCATTAAAAACAGTGGCCATTGCTGCAATCTCGATCAGGCAAACCTGTTCAACGAGATATCCATTCACTTCATTCAGGGAAATTCCGGGAAACAGGAAATTCTTCCGGCGGTATAAAATACTGCATCAGCCAAAGGTTTTATTACTTATTATCCAGCAAAATCTTTTTATACCGAAGTTCCTTACGGGCTTTTGCCTGCTCCATTTTGTCATCGGTTTGAGCGCAGGTCACCCCTTTTGACTTCAGGTATTTATTGCTTCCAACGTGGGTATTCGGAAACTTTCCGCCTTTCTTAAATAACATTTGAATGGCAAGTCCGGCAAATACCAGACCCATAAGTAGAATTGCCAGTAAAACAACTTTTAAAACTTCCATGCTATTTTCTTCAGCTTATTTTGAAGCGAAATTAGCACTTAAGTAATATAAATAAAAGAATGTCGTATTTATTCCTTCGTTTTTACGCCCTGAAAGGGCAGCAGATTGTAGCCCAGGGCAGCACCCTGGGTTTTTGGGCGAGCAGAGAAATCGTCCGTGCGATGACATTTAGAAAAGTAAAATTCATATTTCGGACGAAAATGATGGTCTCATATTTCCCGAAAATGAAGTTCTGCAATTCCGTCCGTAGGGTATTATTTGCTTTGTTCATCGAATTCCCGCGGACGGTTTTTCCCCTGCATTCCTTTCCCAGGGCGACGTTTCGGTTCGTTCCTCCCGAAACTTTGCCCTGGGCTGAATTATTCTGGCCTTTCAGGCCGGGACTTGTATATAAAGAGTAGCAACGATTAGCGACGCTGTGTGTCCGCCTCCTGTCGTGGGGTAAGTGCATTGAATAAACACGACAACATATTGTTCTCATTACTTTGAACTGACAACTCAAATTTGGATGCTTTTATTTACGATTTTAATGCGTAATTTTAAATCAGCAAAACTCCAAACTTAAATTTAGCATCATGGAAAAACACATCAATGTCGTTGCCGCGCTTCAAATCGGTCTGAGTATTTTCAACCTGCTGATTGCTTTACTCGTTTTCACTGTTCTCAAAGTGGTTGTCGGATTCGTTGAAGAACCACAGGCAGGAAATATACTTTCAATTGTTGCCGATGGTCTTGCCATTGTTTTTATAATCATTTCAGTGCCAGGTATTCTGGCTGGAATTGGACTTTATAAAAGAAAAGAATGGGCCCGGATTCTTGCTCTTGTCCTTTCGGTTATAGAAATATTCAGCTTTCCATTCGGAACAGCAATCGGTATCTATTCAATCTGGGCATTGATTCAACCCGAAAATGTGGTTGCATTTGGAAAACCCGGACCAACAAATTTCTAAGAGCAAAAGTGAAATCTGTCTTTATACAAATCGGTGGACGAGTGCATGGCGTTGGCTTCCGGTATTTTGCCCAAGTCAAAGCCAGCGAACTTGGAATTTCGGGATGGGTTTGCAATACT
>CAILJH010000113.1 GCA_903834475.1 uncultured Prolixibacteraceae bacterium
AGTAATAATTTCCAGAGCCCTTATCCGGGCATTTTTCCACAATATCTGTTTGTTTAAAACTAACAATTAGCTAACAGATGTAAAATTTCCTCATTTCTTTTGTATTTCATATTGACATTAAAGCAAATCAGATATATAATTAAACCATAAAAAACATAACTGTTAGCTTTTTGTTAGTCTCTAAATGTAAAGAATACCATTTTCTTTCATTGATGGATTAATTGGGAATCAATAGAACTATGAATCTGCAGGAATCAGTGAAAAGTCAATTGCTTGCTGAATTGGGAGCTGGGAAATTCCAAGTTGGTTCAACTTTGCCAACCGTGCGCGAATTATCCGAACAATACAATACGAGCATTTATACGATCAGCGTTGTTTTGAATCAGTTGGCCAAGGATAATCTGGTTAGTTTACGGCGTGGCTCTAAAACACAGTTGTTGTCTTTGCCTCGCTCTGACCAATGTAATAAAAGAAAAGTTTGTCTGAACATTCTGGATCATTCTGCGGTTTCGGAACGTAAGGCAAAGCAGATGACTTTGAACAAATTGTTTGATTCCAGGTTTCGCAACCTGCATCCGGATGCGGAAATTCAAATGAAAACAGTCAGTTCAATAAGTGTTCAGAATAGTTTGAACTGTTTTTTTGACAGCAATTTGTCATTCAGCCGTTTTCAGGCGACACAGCTCGAATTTCTCTTGGATTATTCTTCAATTGCACCCTTGCCTGACAGTCTTATGGCGATGCATGAGCAGCTTTTACCTGAATTGCGGGAGATTGGCTGCAGAAACGGGAAACATTATTTTTTGCCATATACTTTTTCCCATCTGCATCTGACAGTTAAACGCAGTGCATTGGCAAGTATTGGATATCCGGATAAAACAGTATTTTACACACGTAGCGAGTGGGTTGAAATTTTGCGTGCAATGCGACGGCTTTCAAAGAATGGCCCTTTGTATCTGCCCTACTGGTCTGACTTAAGCGCATTAATGGCATTCTTTTACATGCAGGAAGTGAAGGATTGCGTCAGGATTTGCTGGACATCGCCGGAAATGGAAAAGGTGATCAAATGGTTGATCCCATTGATATTTGAAGAGGAATTAATCGAATTGCCCCATGGTTCGGAGGGTCTGGATGTGGCAGAATTCGGATTTGATGATCATGCGATGATTATTGATTCCGGTATGCTGCGTTTAAGCAATTGCCGACCTTCTTCTGATTTCATGGTCTTGCCATTTCCTGACACCGATGATGGGCACAGGTTGGTACTGAAAAATGCCGTTGGATGGTGCATTAATCAGCATCAATCCGCTGAAGACATAGAAATGTGCGGGAAGTATATATTTGAATATGAAGATTTCCTGTGGCAAAATGTAGGACGGGAGCCTTATTCTGTTTTCAACGGGCATTGCTGTCGCAGAAATGTATTTGCTCCTCATGGTAAACCTGGAGTACAGAATGCTCCCGGATCAATCCGTGATGACTACGAACTTATCGCGAAAAACTCCAAATGGGAACTGCCGGGTGCTGACCTGGAAAAGGAGCTTACTGGAAATTGCATTTCAAAGATTGTAGCTGACTCGCACCACGCAAAAGATCCAAAATACTGGATGCATTTTTTTCATCAATTGGAAATATGATTTAAAGAACAGAAACGAAAAAGGAGGGATTTTGA
>CAILJH010000114.1 GCA_903834475.1 uncultured Prolixibacteraceae bacterium
CGAATAAACGTAAATTGTAATAATATAGAATCATTTTCCCCCTTTGGGGGAATTAAAGGGGGCTACTTCATGAATAAACAACAACTTTTCGAACAGATCAAACAGAAACGCAGCTTTTTGTGCATCGGACTGGACACGGATATCCTGAAAATCCCACGTTTTCTGAACGATACCAGCGATCCGACATTTGCTTTCAACAAGGAAATTATTGATGCTACTCACGATTTATGCGTGGCTTATAAACCGAACCTTGCCTTTTACGAAAGTCAGGGAGTTGCCGGCTGGATCAGCCTTGAAAAAACGGTACGATACATTCGTGAGAAATATCCGAAACAATTCATCATTGCGGATGCCAAACGTGGCGACATCGGAAATACTTCAAATTTGTATGCCCGGGCTTTTTTCGAACATATGGATTTTGATGCGGTCACTGTTGCGCCATACATGGGCGAAGATTCCATCAAACCGTTCATGACATACCTCGATCGCTGGGTAATTGTTCTGGCACTGACCTCGAACAAAGGCGCAGCCGATTTTCAATACCTAAAAAATGCCGAAACCGGCGAACAGCTTTTTGAGACTGTCCTGAAAAAGTCCCAAACCTGGGGAACGACCGATAATATGATGTATGTGGTTGGTGCTACCAAAGCCGAAAAACTGGAAGAAATCCGTGAACTGGTTCCCGATCATTTTCTGTTGGTTCCGGGAGTAGGAGCACAAGGTGGAAGCCTTCAGGAAGTTGCTAAATTCGGAATGAACGACATGTGTGGATTGCTGGTCAACTCGTCGCGCCAGATTATTTATGCTTCAGATGGTGAAGACTTTGCCGAAAAAGCCCGAAATGAAGCGATTAATGTTCAGCTTGAAATGGAAGAACTGCTGTTAGAAGCTGAATTGCTGTAAGGTTAATACCTGACAGGTTTTGGAAACCTGTCAGGTATTAAAAAATCAGTGTCATCAGCAAATACCTGCCTATCAGCCCGGCCAGGCTGTAAACCAAAGCATCTTTAACGTGGTATTTCAACATTCCGGCAGCAAGCGAAATTACCGGAGATGAAAGAGGCAGCAGATTGCTAAAAAACAAGGTTAGCTTACCATACTTCCTGATTTCGAATTCAGCTTTTTCATATCGTTTTCGACCGATCAGACGATCAATTATTCCTGTACTGAAAAAATAGCCAATCAGGTAATCAATCACTTGTGAAGCCATTGCAGTTCCGATGGCTACCAGGTTAAGAATTAAAGGATCATAACCGGTCCGGAGGTAATAAATAAATGGCAGTTCAACAGGCATTAAAAGAAAGAAAAATAAATAGCCCGAAAAATTTACAATGGCAAAAGAAAGCAGACTTTTCTCGTTATGTTCGTATATGTCTCTCCCAATGGTAAGTGAAGCAATCACAGCCATCACAATGATCAGAAAAATGATCACTGTCAAACGTGTGTAATCAATCCTTTTCACTTTCATATTCTGCCCATCCGGTTAAACTAATTCCTTCATTCAAATTTAGTTAATCATTCTGAGAATGTCAGAAAATAAACCCAAATTGCATCAAAGACTTTTACAGTAAACCATTAAAGTAAACTTCATGAAATTCATTGGATTAGCCCTCTTTGTTCTGCTTTTTCTGACCGCCTGTCAACCAAAAAAAAGCGAATACATGAAAGTCTCAGGTTTCGCGCAAGGTACCACTTACAGTATCACCTACGAGAATTCGAACAATCAGGATTACAGTCAGGATATTGATTCCATTCTGAAAGCTTTCAATCGTTCACTTTCCATCTACGATTCAACCTCCATTATTTCCAGGATAAATAACAACGATCCGACAGCTGAGGCAGACGATTGGTTTATTCAGGTTTTTAATAAGTCTGCCGAGGTAAATGCAAGTTCCGGTGGAGCTTTCGATATTACCGTTGGCCCGGTTTGCAAGGCCTGGGGGTTTGGAAGCGGACCGGTCATGAAACACGACACGGCTTATATCGACAGTTTGCTGCAATTTGTTGGTATGGATAAAGTCAAACTTGAAGGTCGCAAAGTAATCAAGAAGTATTCAGGGGTAAAACTTGATGTCAATGCACTTGCGCAGGGCTATTCAACTGATTTGGTTTGTGATTTTTTTAAAAGCAAAGGCCTGAAAAATTACCTGGTTGAGATTGGCGGTGAAGTTCGGGGAATTGGAACCAATGCAAAGGACCAATTCTGGCATATCGGGATTGACCGTCCAAAAGACGACAACATGATGCCTGGAAGCGATCTTCAGGCAATTGTCGAAATCAATAATAAAGCCTTGTCAACTTCCGGAAATTACCGTAGCTTTTTTGTAGAGAAAGGTGTAAAATATGCTCATACCATCGATCCAAAAACCGGCTTTCCGGCCCGGAATACCTTGCTGAGCGCTTCTGTTGTCAGCGACGATTGCATGACCGCTGATGCCTATGCAACTACGTTCATGGTTCTGGGTGTTGAAAAGAGCAAGCAGCTCTTATCCAGACTTCCAGGTATAGAAGTCTATTTTGTATACACCGATGAGCAGGGGAACTATGAAGTATTCTTTACTGAAGGAATGAAAGCCATGATATTAGAACAAAAGAAATAAGCCATTTGCAGAAGTAGCAATAAGATTATCCCATTTGCATCTGGCCTTTTTTCATTGGCGTTTTATATGGTGCCACTTGGTAAAGTACCAATATTGTAGTATTTTTGGGCGCAATAAAGCGTTATACATAAACATCTGATTATAAAACAGATCATTATTTCCTGCTAATGTTTACATATATTTCCCGATTCATCCTTAGAAACAGATTTCTCCTTGTTGTCGTTCTGATACTGATGACCATATTTATGGCCTACAAAGGCAAAGATGTAAAGCTTTCGTACGACAATGCTCCGATGCTGCCCGACAAGGATAGCACCAGGATTCAATACCTTGAGTTCAAAAAACTGTTTGGAGAAGATGGAAATTTAATTGTGGTCGGAGCTATTAATCCGGACATTTTCACGCTCAGCCAGTTTAACGCCTGGGCAGACCTTGGGACTAAAATTCGCGAAATAGACGGAGTTAAGGAGGTAGTAAATATCTCGAGGGCGGTAACCCTGATAAAAAATGAAGCAGACCATAAGTTCATTATCAAGCCGCTGGTTACTCAAAAACCCACCACTCAGGTTGAAGTCGACAGTCTGAAAAATGTAATTCTTAGCCTGAAATTTTACGAGGGCATGTTGTTCAATCCCAAAACCAAGGCTTCGCTGATGACGATCGCATTGGACAAAAATAAGCTGAATGATGTCAGCCGGATTGCATTGATTGACAATGTTGTTAAAGCTGTTGAGGCCTACCGTACTCAAAACAAGGTAGAGATTCACTACTCCGGAATGCCTTATATCCGGACTGTCACCATGGGAAAGATAAAACATGAACTTTTCCTTTTCGTGTTGATCAGTATTGCAGTTGCCGCATTTATCATGTTTTTGTTTTTCAGATCAGTCCGGGTTGTTTTAAGTTCGTTGCTGATTGTTGCAATTAGCATCACCTGGGTATTGGGAACGTTGTCTCTATTTAATTACAAAATCACCATCCTGAGTGGAGTAATTCCATCGCTGATTGTAATTATCGTGATTGAAAACTGCATATACATTCTGAATAAATACCATTGGGAGTATAAAAATCACGGAAACAAAATGAGGGCATTATCACAGGTGATCCATCGAATCGGGTTTGCCTCACTCATGACCAATGCCGCTACTGCTCTTGGTTTTGCCGCTTTTATTTTGGTTCCTAATCAGTTGCTTCGTGAATTTGGGCTCATTACCGCTCTCAACATCATGATTTTATATGTATTGTGCATCGTATTGCTCCCCATCATTTTCAGCTTGCTGGCACCGCCCACGCCGAAACATCTTAAACATCTCGACAATAACTTCTTTGGCGCCGTGCTCGACAAAGTGATTTACCTGATCAGTTTTAGGCGAAACCTGATTTACGGCATTGCCGGAAGCCTTGTTATAGTTGGTTTTATTGGTTTGAGCATGATGAAAACTTCAGGAAAAATAGTTGACGATTTCAGAACTAATGATCCGGTTTACATCGACCTCAAATTCTTTGAGAATAACTTTGGAGGAGTAATGCCGTTTGAAATATCGGTAGATACCAAAAAGAAAAACGGGGTGATGACCTATTCAACCATCCAGAAAATTGACCGACTGCAAAACATGATCAACCAACACCCTGAATTTTCGAAACCACTTTCGCTGGTCGAGGTGTTTAAATTTGCGCGCCAATCTTATTACGGAGGCGATTCAAGCAAATACTCACTTCCAAGTTCGATGGAAAAGAACTTCATTTTAAGCTATATTCCACAAAAAGTACAGGGAAGCGGCGGCGATTTACTGAAAACATTCATCGACAGTACCAAGCAGATAACCAGAATCAGTTTCCAGATGGCTGATGTGGGCACAAAACACATGGATGCGCTGATGTCTAATATACTTCCGCAGGTTGACAGTATTTTTGATAAATCAAAATTCAACGTAAAAGTTACCGGCAACAGCGTTCTTTATGCCAAAGGAACCAACTTCCTGATCCTGAATTTATTTGAAAGTGTAATTATCGCGATCATCCTGATCTCGATTCTCATGGCATTTCTGTTTTCATCCTTCCGCATGATTCTTGTTTCCATGGGCCCAAACATCGTTCCTTTGCTGATCACAGGTGCAATCATGGGATTTTCCGGGATTCCGATCAAACCATCAACCATCATTGTATTCAGCATAGCACTCGGTATTTCGGTTGATAATGCCATTCAGTACCTATCCCGATACCGGCACGAACTGAAAGTCAATGACGGCGCGATAAAAATTTCCGCATTAAATGCACTTCGCGAAGCCGGGTTCAGCATGATTTACACGAGCATCGTACTTGTACTTGGATTCAGCGTATTCATTGTTTCCGAATTTGGCGGAACTCAGGCCTTGGGTATCCTGATTTCAACCACCCTGCTGTTTGCCATGTTCTTCAATATCATGGTTCTCCCTTCATTGTTACTCACTCTCGACAAACGACTGGTTAGCAAAGCATTTACTGAACCAATCATTGAAATATACGAAGAGAATGAGGAGGAAGATTCCGCACTTGAGGCTGAATTTCCGGAAGAAAATGAAGTAAAATAGAATCTAATTCATTATTGTATTTTTACACCTGAAAACTAATCAATCAACCTGCAATGAAAACCAGATTCCTGTCCTCATTTTTTATCCTGTTCCTTTTAATTTTCGCCTGTACTGTTCATGCTCAAACAATTATCCTGAAGCAAACTCATGAAAACGGGATATACAAAAAGGGTCAAAAGATCCAAATCACAGCAATAATCAGTCAGGAAACCAAAGATTCGATGTTTGTAAAAGTTCGGAAGAACAACAATCAAATCCTTTTAAATAATGCTTTTCTACCTACTCAAGATTCGTTCGTAATTTTCGAAGGGACTTTCAAAGAACCTTGTTCGGTAATTATCGAAGCAAAAATCAAAGAGAAAAAGCAAAGTATCGGATTAATCGTTGATCCGAAAAAAATCAAACCGGGAAGCGAATGCCCCAAAGACCTGAAAGAATACTGGAATCAGGAAAAACAAAGACTGAATGCTCAGCGGATGGAGGTGAAATTGAAAAAAGTAGAAGTCAGCGAGAAAGGCTTTGTATGTTTCGATACCGAGATCAATTGTGCCAACTCAAAAACAGCAAAGGGTTATTTTGCAAAACCCGAAAAAGCCGTGATGCGGTCACTTCCAATCGTTTTGATGGTTCATGCGGCCGGTGTCAAAGGATCGTGGTGTCGTTCGGAAGTTGCGAATGCAGTGAACTATGCAAAAAAGGGGAAAGGAGCTCTTTGCTTCGACCTGAATGCTCACGGAATGCTCAACGGCCAGCCGGACGAATATTACAACAATCTGGATGCCGGCGAATTGAAGAATTATTACGTCAGCGGCTTCGAAAGCCGTGAAGATTTCTACTTCAGGGGTATGTATCTGCGACTAATCCGTACGATCGAGTTTCTGACCAGACAACCGGAATGGGACGGAAAACGCATTTTGGTAATCGGAGAAAGTCAGGGTGGCGGACAAGCATTGGCTGCAGCCGGTCTCGACAGCCGGGTTTCGGCAGTGGTAGCAACAGTTCCGGCCATGTGCGACTGGGGAGGAACTTTTGCAAATCGTAAAAGTGGATGGCCTCAACCGTACGAACATTCGGGCGATCAGGAAAAAATAAAGAAGGCAATTCCCTACTTTGATACAGCAAACCTCTTGCAATTTTCGAAAGCCACAATTGTTGTTGAAATCGGGCTGATCGATCAGACTTGTCCTTCCACTTCGGTTTATGCTGCAATTAATCAGGCAAAAGGCAAAAAGATCATCTATCCGGTTCCATACCACGAACATAATTTGAACAACGAAACTCCACGGGCTCTTTGGAACAAAACTGTTTCCGAACCTAAAAATGCGTTTATCGAGAATTACCTGAAATAAAACGAAAACTTGTCATTCATTGTCATTGGTAGTCATTTGTTGCTGCTCAGAAGTAAACTGAGATTACCAAAAGACGACCAATGACAATGAAATATTCTTTGAAAAGACATATAAACTAGTGTTGTGTTAACTTAATTCTGACAAGTACCAGTCACCCCGAATTCATTTCGGGGTCTCATTCTATTAAGGGATGCCGAAACAAGCCTTCGACGTGAGCTCAGTCGAACGTTCGGCATGACAATGCATCGATTCTTGATTAAGACAACACTAATAGTATTTATCATCAACAAAAAACTTTCGATGCAAGACTCCATCTCATTCGGTTTACTTTGTTTTACATCCTTTTTCACCCTGATCAATCCGCTGGGAACGATGCCTATTTTCATGACCATGACCTCGGAGCTGGATGTGAAACACCGGAATTCCACTGCAAAAAAGGCTTCAATCATTGGATTTATAACGATCGTGTTTTTTGCCCTTTCAGGTCAATTGCTGTTCAAATTCTTTGGAATTTCAGTGAACAGCTTCCGGATTGTTGGCGGGGTAATTTTCTTTATCATGGGCATGGATATGCTTCAGGCAAGATTAGGTCAGGTAAAAATAAAGGACTCTGAGGTTAAGAGTTATGTCAGCGATATTTCAATCACTCCATTGGCAATACCAATGATTTGCGGCCCGGGTGCCATTACCAACGCCATTGTTTTAATGGAAGATGCAGCCACTTTCGAACGAAAAACCATTCTTTTTGGAGCTATCTTCCTCGTGATTCTGATTACTTACCTGATTTTATACAGCTCGTCCAGGATCATTAAAATTCTCGGGCAAACCGGTAATAATGTGATGATGCGTCTGATGGGACTGATCGTAATGGTCATTGCTGTTGAATTCTTCTTTAGCGGACTAAAACCAATTATTCTGGATATGATGAAGTAAGTCCTGGATTTCATTTTCAGACAGCTTTTTATATCCATGTGAATTTTACGATAATCCAATAATTTCCAGATATTCTTCCAAAATGCCACTGCCAATATCCAGCTTACTCCGGAAAGATGCAGACACGAAAAACGGCAATCAGAATGTAATGCGAATTAAGAGTTGAACAATAGTTGAAACATAATGCCGAAGGCATGGCAGGATAATTTCACCCTGCCCGAAGCAGGCGGGCACTTCGTGGTTTAAAGCTGCTTTTTTCAACATTATCTACAATCATGTCAACCCTCTGGGTTTAAAAATCCAACCCTGATTCGCGTATTTAATGAAAGAAGCCTCACTAAAAACAATCAGTAAGGCTTCTTCATTTATTCTAAATTCAGTTCTATTCCTGAAGACTCCAACTTATGGAACAAGGTTTTTAGCCTTCATTTCTTCAAATTGTGCATCAACTACCGCGATGGTTACCATATTCAGGATATCACGAACCGAGCTTTCCACATCCAGGATATGGATCGGTTTGTTTAATCCCATTTGTATTGGTCCGATCGTGTCGCTCATACCCAATTCAAGCATTAATTTATAGGCGATATTAGACGAACTGAGGTTCGGAAAAATAAGCGTATTTACATTCAACCCGTCAATTTTCGAAAACGGGTATTTATCGTGACGCAAATCGCGATCAAGGGCAAAATTCACCTGCATCTCGCCGTCAATCATCATTTCCGGATTATTCTTATGCAAAAATTCAACTGCTTCGTGGATCATTGCAGGGCTCCCAACCGCACGTTCACCGAAATTCGAATACGAAACCATCGCCATTACCGGTTCGGTATTGAACAGTTTAACTGCATTTTGCGTCAGTTTGGCAATGTCAATAAGGGTCTCCTTTGATGGATGATTGTTCACCATAGTATCGGCAAAGAAGAAAGTGCCCAGTTTGGTGGTTACGATATTCAGTCCGGCAATGTGGTTGAGTCCTTCGCGCATCCCGACAATTTCGATGGCAGGAATAATGGCATCCTGATATTTGGTATATACACCGGTTATAAATGCATCAGCATCGCCGGATTCAACCATCATCATACCAAAATAGTTGCGGTCGAACATTTTTTCATAGGCTTCATCGTAAGTCATACCTTCACGCTGACGTTTGGCAGACAGCATTTTGGCATACTTTTTACGTTTTGATCCTTCCCTGTCGTGGCGAAGATTCACAATTTCTACCCCATCCAGATCAATACTGTGTTTTTTGATCAGTTTCTCAATTCGCTCCTCGTTTCCTAACAGAATTGGAATGCAGATCCCCTCGGCACGTGCTACCGACGCAGCTTTCAACATATTGATGTGGTTGGCTTCGGCGAAAACAACGCGTTTAGGATTTTCCTGGGCTTTCTCCGTCAATCCGCGGATCAATTTATTGTCAAGACCCATCCGCTGAAGCAGACCCTCGGTATATTTATCCCAGTCTTTAATTGGTTTTCGGGCCACACCGCTGTCCATAGCTGCTTTTGCAACTGCCGGAGCAACTGTAACCAACAAACGTGGATCAAGCGGTTTTGGAATAATATACTGACGTCCAAAACTGAGCGAGGTAGTATTGTAAGCCGCGGTCACTACTTCCGGAACAGGTTTTTTAGCCAGCTCAGCAATAGCACGAACTGCTGCAACTTTCATCTCTTCATTAATTCCGGTTGAACGTACGTCCAGTGCACCCCGGAAAATATAAGGAAATCCAAGAACATTATTCACCTGATTAGGATGATCGCTTCGTCCGGTTGCAAAAATTAAATCAGGGCGAGAAGCGATTGCATCGGCATAAGGAATTTCAGGATTCGGATTGGCCAAAGCAAATACAATCGGGTTATCTGCCATGCTCCGGACCATATCCTGAGACAAAATATCAGCAACCGAAAGTCCCAGAAAAACATCTGCACCGGCAACCGCCTCAGCAAGAGTATTGCATGGAAGTTCCGTGGCAAATGGTTTTTTACGGCTGTTCAGGTCGGTACGGCGAACCGAAATCACACCTTTGCTATCAACCATCACCAACTTCTTCGGATCGGCACCTAAGCGTATGTAAAGCAGCGAACAGGCCGAGGCAGAGGCCCCTGCACCATTAACAACTATTCGTACATCTTCAATTTTCTTTCCCACCAATTCGAGGGCATTCAATAATCCTGCTCCTGAAATAATAGCTGTTCCGTGCTGATCGTCGTGCATGATTGGAATATCAAGCGCTTCCTTTAGCTTTTCTTCAATTTCAAAACATTCGGGGGCTTTAATATCTTCGAGATTGATACCGCCAAAAGTGCATGCAATGGCTTTCACCACTTCAATAAATTTTGCCGGATCTTTCTCATCCACTTCAATGTCGAATACATCGATGTCAGCAAATATTTTAAACAAGAGGCCTTTCCCTTCCATTACCGGCTTACCGGCCAGTGCTCCAATATCGCCCAGTCCGAGTACTGCCGTTCCGTTAGATATGACCGCAACCAGATTCCCTTTGGCGGTGTAATCGTAGGCACATTGAAGGTCTTTTTCGATCTCCAGGCAAGGAATCGCCACTCCCGGTGAATAGGCCAGCGATAAATCACGTTGGGTACTGTAAGGTTTAGTGGGCACCACCTGAATCTTTCCAGGCCTGCCCTTTTTGTGGTAGTCTAAAGCTTCCTGATTTTTTGAATTTTCCATCCCGATTAAATATTTTAGTTAATACTTTTAAATGAATATGATTCATTCCACTTTCCAATTGTCATAAAAATTGGGAAGATTAATGATCCTAAATTTAAGGTCACCAAAAGTATTCTGAAATACGTTGATTTGATCATTTGGAGAGGTAAACGTCAGATAAAATTAACATACGATTATTCTTCAATTGTGCTGATAAGTCAATAGGAAGCAAGTCCAGAAGGTAGTTGCTGAAGTTCGGATTTTGCACCTAACAGACTAACTTGTTGATCCATTTATCAAATCATTCGTAACGCAAATTTCCCAAAACGAGAACCTCTCCCTTCAATTTCCCGAAGGACCGCGAAGTTCTCCCTGTTGCTGATTATTCAGCACCCAAATTGGTTTTGCCAGGCCTGAATAGAATTCATTCAATTCCATCCAATAGAATGAATACGCTCAAATTTTCTTTTGATTTTCCTAATTGCAGGATGACAAGATTATTAAAATTGGTGAAACGATTGAGAGACAAATTCCAATACATTCGGTAAAGCTTCTCGCCAGTAAGTCCAGTTGTGTGCGCCGTCGCGGATGCGGAATTCATGAGGAATTTCCTTTTTACGCATGGCGATATGGACCAAACAGTTTCCTTCGAACAGAAAATCATCGTCACCACAATCGATGTACCAGCGCACCGCTTTTTTCTGATCGTCTGGCATGGCATTTACCAATTCAAGAGCACTGTGCCGAACAAAATATTTGGTGAGTTCATCTTTCGAAATTCCCGGATATTGTTTTTCCCATCGGGTTGCAGCTTCTACCATCGAGATTGGACCTGTTGAAGCGCTCAGCGGACAAGCCGAAGAGAACAGTTCCGGATGATGCAATGCATACATGAAAGTTCCGCCGCCACCCATCGATAAGCCTGAAATCGCCCGGTATTTTTTATCGGCGCGGATATGGTAAGTTTTTTCGATGAAAGGCATAAACTCCTGAAAGAAGAAATCTTCGTAATTCCAGTCACCTTTGGGACTGTTGAAATAGCCACGTTGTCCGGTATTTCCATCAGGCATTACGATAATCATGGCAGTACACTTTCCTTCCTGAATGGCTTTATCTGCAATGTTTTTTACTTCTCCAAACTGAACCCAGCCTGTTTGGTCGTCGCCTGAGCCGTGCAAAAGATAAAGAACCGGATAACTTCGATCCGAAGTTTCATAATCGGGAGGAAGGTAAATGGCATATTTACGATCCATTTTCAATATTTTACTGGTCATTGAAAGGTTGTCGGATACCTTGCTGCCAGATTCAGCAAACAACACGGATGTTGTCAATAAGCAAAATGTCAGGATTGACACGAATTGGTTTTTCATGGATAGGTTTAGTTTTTGGTTTACTCAGTAAAAATACAAATCTTAAATTTCATTTCCGTCCCTATGATCCGTTGATTCAAAATAATATGCGCTCGACTTGCCAAATTACAATGCCACCCGTTTTGTAAAACAAGTGGCATTGTATCAATTATATACTTTCAACAAGGATTACTTGTCAGTTCTCGTCTTCATCATTCAAAAGGACCTCTTCAATCACACGAGGGTAATTCTGATGCTCCAGTTCGTGGATCCGTGTGGCAAGTGTTTCCGGAGTATCCTTGGGTAAAATCGGGCAGGTTGCCTGAAATATGACTTTCCCTTTATCGTAATCCTGGTTCACCTGATGGATGGTTATTCCTGATTCTTTATCCTTTGATGCCAATACAGCTTTATGAACATTCATTCCATACATACCTTTACCTCCATATTTAGGCAACAAGGCGGGATGAATATTTACCACGGTAAATAATTCAGTCAGATTACGTGGAACAAGCCATAGAAAACCAGCCAGAACGATCATGTCAATCCGGTGATCGTACAAACGATCCAGAATATCATTGCTTCGGTAAAATTCATCACTGTCGAACGTAATTGTTTCAATACCTAATTTTTCAGCCCTGATTAAAACATAGGCATTTTCGTCATTTGACCAAACAGAGTCAACAACAACCTCCTTACTGCTTGAAAAATAATCAATTATCTTTTCAGCATTGGTTCCGGAACCAGAGGCAAAAATGGCAATTCTTTTCATTTATCGTTTGTTTAATAATTTATGTTTAATAGAATTTTGGAATGAACGATTCAAATATAGCCGAAGCAATGATATCATTAAAACTTTATTCATTCATTTAAATCATTTTTTGTTTGAAATATCAGGTGTAAATTTATTACTTTGCATCGAATTTTTTGAAACAATTTTAATATTAACCAAAAATTTAGAATTATGTCTGACGTTGCAGCAAAAGTAAAAGCAATTATTGTTGACAAATTAGGAGTTGATGAAAGTGAAGTAACCAATGAAGCTTCATTCACCAATGACCTTGGTGCTGATTCACTTGACACCGTTGAATTGATTATGGAATTTGAGAAGGAATTTGATTTGGCTATTCCAGATGATCAAGCCGAAAAAATCTCAACTGTAGGTGAGGCAATCAACCACATCGAAGCAAATCTGAAGTAATAATAATTAAGCAAAATTTATGGAATTTAAACGGGTAGTTGTTACCGGCCTTGGAACTGTAAACCCGCTTGGTAATTCTATTGAGGAATATTGGGAAGGCTTGAAAAATGGGAAAAGCGGCGCAGGCCCTATAACCCATTTTGATGCCACAACACACAAAACAACTTTTGCCTGCGAACTGAAGAATTTCGATCCTTCAGTTTACGTTGAGAAAAAAGAAATCAGGAAACATGATCCGTTTACATTGTATGCGTATGCAGCAGCAGCGCAGGCAATAGAAGATTCAGGCCTTGATCTCGAAAAGCTGAACAAAGAGAGGGCTGGAGTTGTATGGGGTGCCGGTATCGGAGGTTTACAAACCTTCTTTGAAGAAACGTTGAATTACAAAAGCGAGATGCCTCGTTATTCTCCTTTCTTTATTCCGAAAATGATTGCCAATATTGCAAGCGGATTGCTATCCATTCGATACGGATTCAGGGGGCCAAATTTCACAACGGTAACAGCTTGTGCTTCTTCGTCTACTGCCCTTATCGAAGCGATGAATTATATTCGTCTGGGTAAAGTGGATGTTTTTATCTCCGGAGGTTCTGAGGCAGCAATTAATCCTGCAGGTTTAGCCGGGTTCAATTCGATGCGAGCCCTCTCTACCCGAAATGATGATCCGTTAACAGCATCACGTCCTTTTGATTTGGGCCGCGATGGATTTGTAATGGGAGAAGGTTCAGCTGCCCTCATTTTAGAGGAATATGAACATGCTGTTAAACGTGGTGCAAAAATTTATGCGGAATTAGCTGGCGGAGGTATGTCGGCCGATGCTTACCACATGACTGCCCCAGACCCTGAATCAGGTGGTGCAATTTTATGCATGAAATGGGCTTTGGAAGATGCAGGGTTAAATGCAGAAGACATTGATTACATTAATGTTCACGGAACTTCAACTCCTTTGGGAGATATTGCTGAACCACAAGCTATCCAGAAATTATTTAAAGAACATGCTTACAAATTAAGCATCAGTTCGACTAAATCGATGACTGGTCACCTTTTGGGAGCCACCGGAGCTGTTGAAGCAATTGCATGTATCCTCGCAATGCAGGATGGTATTATACCGCCTACAATTAATCACTTTACTGATGATCCTGAAATTGACCCAAAACTTGATTTCACTTTCAATGTAGCTAAAGAACGCAAAATCAAAACTGCTTTAAGTAACACCTTTGGTTTTGGCGGGCATAATGCTACTGTTATCTTCAAGAAAATCTAATTAAAGTGATACGAACTATAGTTCAAAGAATAAAACTCTTTTCTTCTTCTAGAAAAGAGTTTTATTTATTTTTGAGATCACTGTTGGGTTTTTATCCGACAAATTTACGGATTTACGATATCGCTGTCATTCACAAGTCGGCTTCAAAAATTGATTCGCAGGGAAATTATGTGAACAATGAGCGGCTTGAATACCTGGGTGATGCCATTTTGGGAGCAGCCATTGCCGACTTCTTGTACAACCGGTTCCCAAACCAGGATGAAGGTTACCTGACCCAAATGAGATCAAAACTGGTCAACCGCAGCTTTCTGACACAACTTACTTATCAAATCGGTCTCAATCATTTCATTCAGTCGAACACAACCTCGACTATGGAATCAAGTCACATTTATGGCGATACGCTTGAAGCACTCATTGGCGCAATCTACCTCGACAAAGGTTATCCTGAAGCGAAAAAATTCATTACCCGTAAACTGCTGAACAATTATGTCAATCTGGTTGAAGTGCAAAATACGAACACCAATTATAAAAGCCAACTGATTGAATGGTCGCAGAAAAATAAAAAAACTGTTTCGATTGATACGGTCGACGAAAGCAAAAACGATGGTAAACAGCCCTGGTTTATCGCAACTATTGAAGTCGACAATGAACTTCTTGGCAAAGGTTCCGGGACATCAAAAAAAGAGGCACAGCAAAACGCGTCGAAAGTTGCCGTCGATAAAATTAAGGAACTATCAGAAGATGCTTCTTCATCAGAATAAACTGACAAAATCAGATTCTCAGTTTCCATTTACGACCAAATTCCAGAGCGAAAATTAAGGCAATTCTATTCATTTTTTGATCCTATCCGGTTGTTGTTAACGAACAAAAACCGATGTTAAATATTGTTAAGTATTTATTATCAGCGACTTTTAAGGCTATATTTGTGCTATGAGCAGAAGGGTAATTATAACTTTGATTGTTTTAATGGTTTTGGTAATGACCAGCTTAATTCTGGTACAAACTAATTCGATCATAAAAGCACTCGAGATTAAAGAAGAACAATTTGATGCTGCAGTTAAAAGTGCCCTGATACAGGTTTCCAACCGTCTTGAATTAGAAGAGGTATCGTTACTTGCAGAGCATGACCGGACTCTCTTCCCAAAAAGGAACAGCGGTATTTTTCCGGGGAACAATCAACATTCTATTTCAGAGACCCTAAGTCAGCAGAATGCTCTACTTTCATTCCGTTATTCTCAAAAAGCTTCAGGAAGTACAGTTACTGAAGAGTTGAAAATTGACTATAATGTGCCGAAGAAGGATGAAAAGAATGAAAGAGGACGTCCGGGTGATTACCCGAATGCGTTTGATGTCATTCATGAATACAATAGTTTTGTTAGTCAGAAATACGAGGAGCGAATGGATCAGAAAGCCCGTATGCTTGAACTGCAGACCTTTGCTGCCCTACTTTCAGAATCGCCCATCGAAGACCGGATTAACGCAAGTACACTCGGACTTTCGATCAAAATGGAATTAAAACGTCAGGGAATCAACCTGGATTTCAGGCATGCCGTAAAAACATTTCCACAAGGCAAAGAACGATTCATTTCCGGAGATAAAAATTACAGTTCAAACCAGCAGAATGAATACCGGATCGTATTGTTTCCAAACGATGAAAATCCAAAACCAAACTGGCTTTATGTGTACTTTCCAAAACAGAATACCTTTCTGCTGAAAGAAACCGGCATTCTGGTTATTCCAACCTTTGTGCTGACAGCCATGCTAATCGGAATTTTTGTATTTACCATCCTGATTATCCTGAGGCAGAAGAAACTCTCGAACATCAAAAACGACTTCATTAACAACATGACTCACGAGCTGAAAACTCCCATTTCAACCATTTCACTGGCCAGTCAGATGTTGCGTGACAATACGGTGAACAATACCCCAAAAAGCATTGATCACATCTCCGGAATAATTTATCAGGAAAGCAAGCGCCTGACCACTCAGGTTGAAAAAGTGCTGCAAATGGCAGTCTTTAATGAAGGTAATCTGAAGCTTAAATTTAAGGAAGTTAATATCAACAGCTTAATTCATTCCGTAGTTTTAAACTTTGAACTGCGAGTCAAGTCAAAGAACGGTGAATTAACTTCAGAGTTAAAAGCTGATCCCGCCATCATAAAAGGAGATGAAGTTCATATTACAAATGTTTTATTTAACTTGCTCGATAATGCGGTAAAATATAGCAAGGACGAACCGAGAATCATCATTTCTACCGAACTCAAAGATGAATATCTGGTAGTTTCCGTAAAAGATCATGGGATCGGAATTCTAAGCGAACATGTTGGCCAGATATTTGAACGGTTTTACCGCGTCCCGACAGGCAATGTTCACGATGTAAAAGGCTTCGGTCTTGGATTGAGTTACGTTAAGAAAATTGTTGACGCCCATAAGGGCAAAATTAAAGTTGAAAGTGCACTGAATAAAGGAACAAAATTCATGATATATTTTCCAATTAACTTAGAAGAACATGGAAAAAAAAGTAAAATTGCTTTTGGCCGAGGATGATGAAAACCTTGGTATGTTACTTAAAGAATACCTGGTTGCCAAAGGATACGAAACTGATTTGTATCCCGACGGAGAGGCCGCCTATAAAGGATTCACGAAAAATAATTCGTATAACCTTTGCATTCTGGATATTATGATGCCAAAAAAAGACGGTATTACTCTGGCCAAAGATATTCGTTTACTCAATATGGATATTCCTATTATTTTTCTGACGGCCAAAAATCTAAAGGAAGATGTCCTGGAAGGATTCAAGATTGGTGCCGACGACTATATCACCAAACCGTTCAGTATGGAAGAACTAATCTTTCGCATTGAAGCCATCATGCGGCGGATCAGTCAGGATACCAATTCGTTGGAAGATGCCATCTACAAACTTGGAATCTATACCTTCGATTCGCGCAAACAGATTCTTTCGGGAGGTGAAGATGAAGTTAAGTTAACCACCAAAGAAGCTGAGCTGCTCCGACTGCTTTGCAACAACGCCAATAAGGTTCTGGAGCGCAACTTTGCCCTGAAAACCATCTGGATCGACGACAACTATTTCAATGCCCGCAGCATGGATGTGTATATTACAAAACTCCGGAAACATCTGAAAGATGATCCAAAAGTGGAAATCATCAACGTTCACGGCAAAGGCTATAAACTGATCATGTAATCTGAGACCTGAAAATTATAGAGATAAAATCCTGCTGAAAAGCGGGATTTTTTGTTTATCCAAGCTACTCACGGGGTGACTTGGAGTCACCCCGTGAGTGCCTAAAAAAAAACTAAAGTGGGATTTTCTGTTTGTTATTCCTTTATAAACAAGCCCGAAAAATTGCCTTCCGGAGAATTTAACCGGCAAATGTAAGTTCCATTGGCTAAGGATGAAATATCAATACGGTTGATTTTGTCCTTGCCATTTTCTGGCTGAAAGGTTTTTTTCAATTCGCCCAGAAGGTTCAGCACCTCAATCGATGAAGTTTTCAACGAATTCAAATGATCAATGAACAGTTCATTTCCGGCAGGATTTGGATATATTGAAATTCCTTTTGGTTTTTGAAGAGTATTGGAAGTCGAAGTTTTTAGTGAGTCAACAGTTGCCGAGATCACTTTCAGTAATGATTTGTCGCTTTTAACATCATTCGACAATTCCCATAGCATTACTCCTGAAGTTTCGGCAATGGCCAGCTTTGTTTTCTTCCAAATCGTTGACATCCCATTATAATAGATTGTATCTCCAACCTGATCTTTTTGCCAGGCATCCGGATATTTGGCCAAGATATCAACGTAGTTGAAGCTTCCCGGTGTTTTGTAAAAACCATAGCCGTAAAATGGAAGTCCCAAACACAGATTTTCCTTTTTTACTCCCCGGATTTTCCATGCTTTAATCATTTGCTGGGCAAACC
Organism: uncultured Prolixibacteraceae bacterium; assembly: GCA_903834475.1. Lineage (GTDB taxonomy): Bacteria > Bacteroidota > Bacteroidia > Bacteroidales > Prolixibacteraceae > Aquipluma. The sequence goes on from CAILJH010000114.1 coordinate 17,872, forward strand.
AGTATGGTGAATGCTGTCCGGGATCTGACAAATTCCAGTTTCCCTTGTAATCGTAAGCCATCAGATTGACCCAATCGAAAAGCGGCAGGCATGAATTTGGAATGTTCTCAGCCCCCCAGCCTACCGCAGCGGTCAGAAGCTTTCCCTGAGGTTTTAATGAGTCGGCCAACTGTTTGATAAAAGTTCCATAATAAGAATTGATGGCCGGACCTTCTTCATCAACATCCAAACCATCGAGCTTGAATTTATTCAGATAGATGACGATTTTATGTATGAAACCGGCCCTTTTTGCTGAAGTACTGATCAGATCCTGATAATAGGTCTTGACCGGAACGTCTACAGAGCCAGCTCCTCCAAGCGAAATCAGAACCTTTACATTATTTTGGTGAGCCTTTTCAATTAGAATGGTCAATCCCGTATTGCTATCAACCAGATCGCCGGTTGAATTCGGATTTTGAAAGGCATAGTTGATGTGTGTGACCTGCTTGTAATTAAAATTCAAGGCAAATGAACTTACATTGATCCAATTGGGAACATAGCCAACAATTCGGAAAGAACTGGACTGACCGTTCAGATTGACTGTGACAGTTATCAGAAGAAACACTGAAAGTAAAAGAGAATTCTTTCTGAAAAGATGCATGATGTAAATATTATTTAAATACTCATGTGGTGGAAATTTCAATTAAGCTCTGTTCAAATGATCAATCCAATTTCAGCACCGCTAAAAAAGCATTCTGCGGAACTTCCACATTGCCTACCTGCTTCATGCGTTTTTTTCCTTTTTTCTGTTTCTCAAGCAGCTTGCGTTTACGGGTAATGTCACCTCCATAGCATTTGGCTGTTACGTCTTTCCGCACTGCTTTTACAGTTTCGCGCGAAATGATTTTTGCCCCAATGGCTGCCTGAATGGCTATATCGAACTGCTGGCGTGGAATCAACTCTTTTAGTTTCTCGCACATCCGTTTACCAAAACTATATGCATTGCTGACATGAATCAGGGTCGACAAAGCATCAACCATTTCGCCGTTCAGCAGAATATCCAAACGTACCAGTTTGGCCGGCCTGAAATCGAGCATATGGTAATCGAACGAAGCGTATCCTTTCGAGATACTTTTCAGTTTATCGTAAAAGTCGAAAACAATTTCGCCCAGCGGAAGATCGAAAACCATCTCAACCCTATCGATGGTAAGATAATCCTGCTTTAAAAGCAATCCGCGTTTCTCCAAACACAAAGTCATGATTGGCCCAATATAATCGGAAGCAGTGATAATGTTGGCACGGATAAACGGCTCGTCAATATCGTCGATGGTGGTTGTGGCCGGAAGTCCGGAAGGGTTGTAAACGTTGATTGTTTCGCCCTTGGTGGTATGCACGTGATACAACACGTTGGGAACCGTTGTAATCACGTTCATATCGTATTCGCGATCGAGGCGCTCCTGAACAATTTCCATATGCAACAGTCCGAGGAATCCGCAACGGAAACCAAATCCCAAAGCTGCTGAAGATTCGGGTTCGTAGGTAAGCGAAGCATCATTTAACTGCAGTTTCTCCATCGACGAGCGAAGATCTTCATAATCCTCCGAATCAATGGGATAAACTCCTGCAAAAACCATCGGTTTTACTTCTTCAAAACCATCGATAGCCTTTTGGCAGGGCGCTTTCGAATGCGTAACAGTATCTCCAACTTTTACTTCACGGGCCATTTTAATCCCGCATATAATGTATCCAACGCTTCCGGCCTTCAGTTCAGGACGTTCAAACATCCCGAGTTTCAGTGCTCCGACTTCGTCAACAACATATTCTTTTGATGCATTAACGAATTTTACCTGATCGCCTTTCCGGATTACACCATTTTCAACTTTCAGATAAGCAATAACTCCCCGGAACGAATTAAAAACCGAGTCGAAAATTAATGCCTGAAGCGGTGCATCGTCAACTCCCTTTGGTTCAGGAATATCATTGACGATCCGCTCCAGAATTTCTTCGATTCCTAAGCCTGTTTTACCGCTCGCACGGATAATATCAGTCCGTCGGCAGCCAATCAAACCAATAATCTGGTCCTCAACAACTTCAGGCATGGCATTATCAAGATCCATCTTGTTCAGGATCGGGATAATTTCCAAATCGTGATCGATGGCCAAATATAAATTCGAAATAGTTTGTGCCTGAATTCCCTGCGTTGAATCAATAATGAGCAAAGCGCCTTCGCAGGCCGCAATAGAGCGCGATACTTCGTATGAAAAATCAACGTGTCCGGGTGTATCAATCAGGTTCAGGATATATTCCTGTCCTTTGTATGTGTATAACATCTGGATGGCGTGGCTCTTTATTGTAATTCCACGTTCCTGTTCGAGATCCATACTGTCGAGAACCTGAGCTTTCATCGCCCGGCCGTCAACAGTTTTGGTATATTCAAGCAGCCTGTCGGCCAGTGTACTTTTTCCGTGATCGATATGCGCAATAATGCAAAAATTACGTATGTTCTTCATTCCTGAATTTTCTAAAAACCTTATTAATCAAATCCTCTGGTCGTATTGCCGCAAAGATATTCAATTTTTGGTAAAGACAACCAATGCCAATTTGCCAAAGCTGACAGGTTTTGAAAACCTGTCAGCTTTCAGTGAAGTAAAAAACTGCCCTGATTTTCCGATTCAGACTGAATATACCTACATTTACGGCATTCAAAAAATACTGTATGAAGATATTTTTTTATCTGATCTTTATCCTGATTGTCGTATCGGCCTGCAAAGAAGTGTATGATCCGCCTCATCAAGCCTTTGCTGGAACTTACTTTCTGAATACCAACACGCAAAAGGCGTTTTCTTCAAATATCACGGTATGGGGAGATGGCCGGAAAGATTTATGGCTAAAAGATACCACAGTTCAAAAAGTAATGCTGCCACTTTCATCCAACGACACGACAAAACTTATGATTTCATTTGACTCATATGTTGACACGATAACCTTTATTCATGAAACATATCAAAAATATGAGTCTATGGAAACAGGATTCTATTTTGAATATAAATTAAAATCAATCGATTACACTCATCACCGAATTGCTGACATACAAATTGCTGACAGTCTGGTAACTATAAACTGGCATGAGAATATTATACTATACCTTCGTCCTTTGCCTGCTGGCGGTATTTAGCTTTGGTCAGGCTGAAAAGGAAAAGAAAGTAGCACCAAAAAGAACAGATAATTTTATCCGGATGCGTGGAATTCGGGTGGGCATGGATTTGACCCGTCCTTTCCAGTATTTATGGGTGAAAGGAACCCGGTATGGCTATGAGTTTTCTGCTGATATGGAACTCAGACCCAATCTGTTCCCGGTATTCGAAAACGGATATGACATCATGAAAATCACAACCAAATACATAAATTACAAAGGACAGGGCACTTATTCGAGAATCGGAATAGACTACAACTTACTGGAAGCAAAAAGCATCAACGAAAGGGATCTTTTTTACGTCGGATTCCGGTACGGTTTTACACTGGCCAATCAACAAGTTAAACAATATATGATTGATTCCTATTGGGGATCAACAACAAGCCAGTTCGGTAATCAGAGTTATTTCGCTCATTGGGGTGAAATTCTTGTTGGCATCAAAGGTGAAATATTTCACAACTTCTACATGGGATGGTCTGTACGTGGAAAAGTAAGATTCAACAAGGCAGATCTGAACATGCCACCAGTTTACTTCATCCCGGGTTATGGTCATGCAGAGAAAAAATTCACCCTCGATTTTACCTATTCGGTGTTCTACAATCTTCCATGGGATTTCCGGAAACAGATAGTAAATAAAAAAGCAGAGCCTGCGAAGGGAACCACCCAGGCGACAAAAAAACCGGCAACTAAAAAATAACCTCTTAAAATAAACTGAACTTTGTGATTTTAAATCATTCGGATTCTACCGGAATGGTAAAACCGTGATAAAATAAAAATGACCAGCATTGCCGGTCATTTTTATTTTATCCTACTCACAAAAGATTATTTTACATCTTTTTTTGGAGTTTCAGCTTTTGAATCTTTTGAACAGCCAGCTTTTGCATCTTTGCAGCATGCTTTCTTTTCTGTTGAAGTACATTCAGTTTTTGCTTTTGTTTTGTCGTCTTTTGTTGATGCAGATACAGTTGATACAGCCAGGCCCATTGTAAAAGCCATTGCTAAAACCATTGCTAATTTTTTCATGATATCAATTTTTTATTGGTTACTATTAAAAACTATGGCCAAGCTAAAGATATTTTCCAGAACAAAAAAGCTCATTAACAATTATTTAGAATAATTACAAATAGCAATACTTTACCACCCATAGGGAACCTGGTGCTATTTCCATTTCACAATATCCTAATTTACTCAACTGCTGATAATTAAAATCTTATCCTGTCAATGTGCCGACCCAGTTGAAACGCTGATCCTCTTTTATTTTTTTAACAGAATCTCAGACTTATTGTGTGCCAAAAAACTTGCAATATTTAAGATCACAGCAGTTGAATAAACACATTTGCCATGAATCGTTTTCCCTGCTTTTCACTTTCTGAATTCAATCCGGTTGGAGAATTGTTTAGCAATACATATCGTGTTGTCCCTTTTTAACTTTTTCGAGTAAGAGAATGGCACGTTCGCGCGCAACACCTTCCATCGAATTGATTACATCCTCAATCAGGTCTTCGCCGATGAGCCTGGTTTCGTAAGATGCATAGTCCATCAGGTATTCCATAAAAGTGGAAATGGCATTCGGACCGCAATGATTTTTAATATCACCAGGCTTTGCACGATCCATAAAATCCTGACCAGTACGCCCCAGCCTGTAACAACCTGTACAGAATGATGGAATGTAACCCATCTCAGCCACATCGCGGATCACCTCGTCCAAAGAGCGGTGATCTCCTAAGCAGAACTGACTTCCGTCATCATCGTGCAGCGAATCGGTGTAACCGCCCGGATTGGTGCGGCTTCCGGCTGAAATCTGAGATACTCCAAGCGCAAATGTTTCGCGTCGCATCTGTGCTGCTTCGCGGGTTGACATGATGATTCCGGTATAAGGCACTGCCAGGCGAAGTATCGCCACAATTTTCCGGAAATCGAGATCCGAAACTGCAAATGGCGGATGTGAGGCAATATCGGAGCCGGTAGCTGGTTCGAGACGCGGGACACTGACTGTATGAGGTCCGCATCCGAATACCGTTTCAAGTTCACGAATATGCTGCATGAGTGCCAGCAACTCAAACCGGTGGTCAGCAAGCCCGAAAAGAACACCGATTCCAACATCGCTGATTCCGGCTTCCATGGCCCGGTGAAGTGCAGTTACCCGGTAATCGTAGTCTTTTTTCCTTCCCCCGGTATGTACCTGATGATAAGTTTCGTGGTGGTATGTTTCCTGAAAAAGCTGATAGGTTCCAATCTTGGCATCCTTCAATAATTTAAACTGTTCTATTTCGAGTGGAGCAACATTCACGTTCACCCTCCGGATTTCACCATTCCCAACTTTGGCATCGTAAACCGAAGCAATGGAATCGATCACATAATTAAAATCATTCTTTGGATATGATTCTCCGGCAACCAGTAGAATCCGTTTATGCCCCTGCTTGACAAGGATTTCGGCTTCACGTTTAATTTCTGTCTGAGTAAGCGACCGGCGAACAAGGGCTTTGTTTTTTGCCCTGAATGCACAATAGGTACATTCGTTTTCGCACAGATTAGAAATGTAAAGCGGTGCGAAAATAACCAGCCTTTTCCCGTAAATATTTTCCTTAACATGATTGGCCGTCTCAAATAGCTCGAACAGCTGCATCGGATCATTAATATAGGTAAGCACAGCAACATCTTCCATGTTAAGACCTTTCATTTCCTTGGCCTTATTGAGCACATCAGTCACTCTTTTCGGATCTGGGTTCCGGGTCAGTTCGAGAACACGGGCAATTTCAATTTCATTTATAAATGATGGCATGAATGGGAAGTTTTAATAAAAAGTCAAAGGTAATATTCGGGACTCAAATTGTATGATTTTATGTCCAATTATTGTGATATACTTGCATCTTCTTTTCAACCTGATGAAATAATAAAATGGATGAAAGCCTGATCCGGAGCATCTCCATAATTAGTGTGTCGCTCCTGAACCTTGCCATTACATTCTGGTATTGCTGGCTCACCTACAAACAGCGAATTAAACCGGCATTAGCCATGTGGATTTTTTTCACTATTGCGGTAGGAATCAGCCTGGCCACCTATATGAAAGCAGATCATTTCAGCCTGCTCGACAACATTCTGAACACAACCGACCTGGCTTTGACTGCCATTATTTCCATCGCCATATATTTATTTGGTGATCATACCACCCGGTTTAGCCGGTTCGACAAAGGTTGCCTGATTGCAGTGTCGATCATTGTGCTTTTTTGGTTCGTAACCAAAAACCATGTGGTAACCCACACCCTGACTCAGGGAATACTTGTAATTGCCTATTTTCCGGTCATCAGCAGATTATGGAAAACCAGGGAAAACGGGGAATCATTTCTCATCTGGACCGGCATGTTGCTTGCTCCTGCCCTTTCACTTTTATCGAGCAAAGGAATGCTTGCAACCATTTATTCCGTGCGTGCAATTGTTTGCATTTCAATCCTGATGATTTTGATGCTTCGGGTTGAATACTTAAAGCAAAAACGGCTTGTGTGAGTGCAAAATAATTCTAATTTTGTACATCACTCTCTAAAATACTACTGCTATGACCGCTGAAAATACCATTGGAGAAAAAATCAAACAAATTCGGGAAATGCGGAAGGTCAGCATCGAAGAGTTGTCCGAAAGAAGTGGAATGGATATCTCCCTGGTCCAAAAAATTGAGGAAGGGAAAAATGTTCCGTCGCTTGCCCCGCTTATTAAAATTGCCCGTGCACTTGGGGTGAGGCTGGGTACTTTTCTCGACGACAGCGATTCATACGGACCGGTAGTAGTTCGTTCAGGCAATCATCAAAAAGGGGTCAGGTTTACCTCTCAATCAAGCGATGTTCGAGAACATCTGAACTTTTTCTCGCTGGCATTCGATAAAGCCGGACGAAATATGGAACCTTTTATAGTTGATATTGAACCCGGGCAACAGTCAGATTATATGCTATCGTCACACGAAGGCGAAGAGTTTATCTATGTTCTGGAAGGTGAAGTTGAAATCAATTACGGCAAAGAAATATACAAGCTTGGAAAAGGCGATAGTATCTATCTCGACTCCATCGTGTTGCACAATGTTCACGCCGGGAACAAGCAGTCGGCCCGGATTCTGGCCGTAATTTATGCACCCTTCTAACTTCTGATTTATCCTTTCAAACCAATTCCATGCAATTACTCGATTATACTCTGGGCGAACTACTCGAAAAATACGCCATCGAAGCACCCGACAGGGAATTCATGGTATATGCCGACCGGAATTTACGGTTCACTTATTCGCAGTTTAACGATAGGGTGGATCAGTTGGCCAAAGGACTTTTATATATTGGAGTAGTACCAGGCGATAACGTTGGCATCTGGGCAAATAATGTTCCCGATTGGCTCACCTTTATGTTTGCAACAGCCAAGATCGGTGCGGTGCTGGTTACAATCAATACCAGTTACAAATCAACTGAGTTGGAATACCTGCTTCGGAATGCAGACATTCACACCCTTTGCATGGTCGATGGTTTCCGCGACAGCGATTATGTGAACATGATATTTGATTTGGTGCCTGAATTAAAAAACAGTCAGCGTGGAAGTTTGAAAAGCGAAAAATTTCCAAAACTCACGAATGTAATATTCATCGGCCCACAAAAACACCGAGGAATGTACAACACTTCCGAACTCATGCTTTTGGGAAGCCACATCGATGAATTCGAACTGGAACAGATTAAAGAAAATATTTCCTGCCACGATGTGGTCAACATGCAATATACTTCCGGAACAACCGGCTTTCCCAAAGGAGTCATGCTCACTCACCACAACATCCTGAACAACGGCTTCGCTGCCGGCGAATGCATGAAATTCACTTCGAGGGAACGTTTGCTGGTTTGTGTGCCGCTTTTTCATTGTTTTGGCTGTGTTCTGGCTCTTTGTGCCGTAATTACTCATGGCTGCACAATGGTCATGGTCGAGGATTTTGATCCTTTGATGGTACTGGCTTCCGTAGAAAAAGAAAAATGTACTGCATTGTATGGCGTTCCGACCATGTTTATCGCCGAGCTGAACCATCCCATGTTCGGCATGTTCGATTTGAGTTCGCTGCGAACCGGAATCATGGCCGGCGCACTCTGCCCCATCGAAACAATGAATCAGGTGATGCAGAAAATGAATATGAAAGATATCATCATCGTGTATGGCCTGACTGAAACTTCTCCGGGAATGACTGCCACACGAACGCACAATTCTCCTGAAGTTCGTGCCACCACCGTCGGCTTTGAATTTCCCAACGTGGAAGTTAAAATTGTCAATCCGGAAACAGGAAAAGATTCTCCCGATGGCGAACAAGGTGAAATTTGTTGCCGGGGCTACAACCTGATGAAAGGCTATTACAACAATCCGGAAGAAACTGCAAAAGTAATCGATCAGGATGGCTGGCTGCATTCAGGCGATCTGGGAGTGAAAACTCCGGATGGATTCTACCGAATCACCGGACGCATCAAAGACCTGATTATCCGTGGCGGCGAAAACATCTCACCCCGCGAAATTGAGAACTTCATTTATACCATTTCCGAAGTGGAAGCCGTAGAAGTAGTTGGTATTCCAAGCAAAAAATACGGCGAACAAGTTGTTGCTTTTGTCAAACTAAAAACTGACGCACACCTTACAGAGGAAGACATTCAGGAATTTTGTCGCGGTAAAATTGCGCGTTATAAAATTCCTCAGTTTGTCTTTTTTGTAAATGAATTTCCAATGACCGCCAGTGGCAAAATCCAGAAATACAAACTCAGGGAAAAAAGCCTTGAATTACTTAAAAAAAGTGGGATTGAAGTAGTCTAATCGGCCACGTCCGGCGTCTTTCATATCTGGTTCAATATTTGAGCCTTGATTAAATTCATCCCATTTTCAGCAAAGCAGATGCTTTTACAGATTTCAAATTAGGTGGTATGATACTTCGACCACTTTCTTTTAACTTACAATTGGCGGATAAATTTTTTAATATCTATAAATCTATATATTTGCATAATATGTAGATTTATAGACACAGAATAAAATTATTTTTTTGACTATTTACAAATCAAAGTCATAGGATAAGAAGTAGGCATTCAATATCTTTAAACAAAACTAAAAGTTGACAAAAGCAAACTGTTCCAGAAGTTTGCGAGTTTTAACTAATTCCGATGCGCAATAAAACTAAGAAGACAAAATTGATATCTTAAAAATGTTTAATTAAAACTATGTCGTTATGAAAAAACGTTTACCTTGGTTATTTGGATTATTGATTGTTCTGTTTGTGAATTTCACTGCCTCTGCGCAGGTTCCTGAAAGAAAAGGCTGGTGGAAATTTGATGATGCCGCGAATCTTCTCAAAGCCGATATCGGAACTGCCCTAACCGGGGACGGAACACCCGTTGAAGGTCCTACTGCCAACAATAAGGCCATCCAGGTTGCACTTGGAAGCTATTTGACTATGAATCATGGTATTGCTGCGAATGGCGGTGGTACTACTGTAAATGAATATACACTTCAAATCGATTTTTCTGTTCCGGAAACGGGAAAATGGTACTCCTTCTTCCAGACAGATCTTACAAACGAAAGTGATGCAGAATTATTTATCAAAAACTCCTCCAATTCTATCGGTGTCGGAGATGTAGGATACACCAGCAAAGTCGTTGCAGCAAACACCTGGTACAGAATGCTGGTATCTGTCAAAAATGGAGAATTTTTCAAGGTTTATATTGATGGGGCGCTATGGCTCGATGGAACCGGACAAGCTGTTGATGGCAGGTTTGGACTTTTGAGTTCACTTTTGATTTTTGCAGATAATGATGGAGATGATGCCACCATAAATTGCTCTGAACTCGGTATTTGGGACCTTGCATTGGATGCTGACCAGGCAGCTGCATTAGGTGGAGCAAATAATGCGCGTGTTCCGGTAAGAACCAAATTGGGCTGGTGGAAATTTGACGATCCGGCTAACTTATTAAAAGCTGAAATCGGAAGTCCATTAGTATTAACCGGTACCCAGGAATCGATTGCCGGACCAACCATAACTAATAAAGCTACAAAAATTGGTCTGGGAAGCTACCTGGAAATGACAGATGGTCTGATTGCCAACGGAGGTGGAACCATGGTAAATGAATACTCCATTCAGCTCGATTTTTCTATTCCGGAGACGGGCAAATGGTATTCGTTTATTCAGACTGACCTAACAAATACAAGTGATGCAGACCTTTTTATAAACAAAAACTTCAATACAATCGGAACTGCGACCACCAACTATTCTACCAATACTGTGTCAGCAAATACCTGGTACCGAATGGTCATTACAGTTAAAAACGGAGAGTTTTTCAAAGTTTATGTCAATGGCGAACTTTGGTTGAATGGTGCAGGACAACCGGTGGACGGAAGGTGGGCCCTTGCAGATAAGCTTTTGTTATTTGCCGACAACGATGGAGACGATTCTCCAATTCTGTGCTCTGAGGCAGCCATCTGGGAAGTTGCCTTAACCGAAGCCGAAGTCCTTGCTCTTGGCACTGATCCTACTGCCAATATTCCTGAACGCATGGGTTTATGGAAGTTTGATGATCCTTCCAATTTAATGAAAGCTGACGCTGGTCTCGACCTTGGAGAAACAGGACCGAATTCGTCCGTTGCCGGACCTGTATCCGGAAACGGCGCAATTGAGGTTCCGCTGGGAAGCTTTTTAACTATGAAACATGGCAGCTACGGTAATGGAGGCGGTCTTATGGTGAATGAATACACACTGCAGATCGATTTTTCTGTGCCAGCGCTTGCAACCTGGTACACATTCTTCCAGACTGATCCGACAAACGGCAGCGACGGAGACTTGTTTGTCAGCAAAAATACCAACGCGATTGGAACCCAGCAAACCTCTTATACGTCCAAAACGGTTACCGCAAATACCTGGTACCGTATGCTGGTTACAGTTAAAAACGGTGAATTCTTCAAAGTATACATGAATGGCGAATTATGGCTCGATGGCGCTGGCCAGGCCATTGATGACCGGTTTGCACTTGCCGATGTTCTTCTGTTGTTTGCTGATAACGATGGAGATGATGGAACAATTGATTGCTCTGAAGTAGCATTCTGGGATGTTGCCCTGAATCCTGATCAGGCTGCCAAATTAGGAAATGCTTCTACTGTAATTACCGGGATTGCTCAGCAAAACTTAAGCGGAAACGCTTCGGATCTTGGTCAGAACTACCCTAATCCGTTCACAAATTCCACCATTTTCCCATACCAGATTCAAAAAACCGGAAATGTCAGCTTCCGCGTTATGGATATCGCCGGAAAAGAATTGAGAGTAATCAATGAAGGAGTATTGTCACCAGGAAAATACAACCTGGAAATCCATTCTAATCAGCTGAAAAATGGAATTTACTTCCTGCAGATGAAATCTGAACAAGGCGTAATTACACGAAAAATGGTTGTAACACAATAATTTTCGATCCCAAACTTTATTAAAAAGAGGGTGTCTCCAAAATGGAGTCACCCTCTTTAATTAGCTCCATTGTTCAGCATTTCTTTGTAAATTGCACTTTCTCAAACTAACTGAAATACCAATAGGCATAGCTCCATGAAAAGATTAATACATTTTGCCCCGGCATTATTTCTACTATTATTATCAGCTCTGTCTAATGCAACAATCCCTCAAAGAACTGGCTGGTGGAAATTCGATAATCCTTCAAATCTCTCAAAAGCTGAAGCCGGATTTGGAACTGATCTTGCTCTCACAGGAACCCAGTCTGCTGCTACCGGACCGGAATCCGGAAACGGAGCAGTATTGATCGGCCCGGGCAGCTATTACAAGATGAGCCATCAAATAGTTCCGAAAGCTCCGGAGACCTATGTGAATGAATATTCTCTCCAGTACGATTTTAAAGTGCCTGCCAATGGAATATGGCACAGTTTTTTTCAAACTTCAGCGACCAATACCAACGACGGCGATTTCTTTATCAATCCTTCCGGAAACATTGGTGTGGCAGCAGTTGGATACAGTAGTTTTGCCGTTTCCCCCAATGAATGGTACCGCATGGTCATTTCAGTAAAAAACGGAAGCAACTTTAACTGCTACCTCGATGGTAAACTGCTCATGAATGGAACTGTACAAACCATCGATGGACGTTTTTCGCTAAGTGATTTGTTGCTGATTTTTGCGGATGACGACGGTGAAGATGGAAATATATACTGCTCTGAACTGGCGTTATGGAGTCAGGCACTTACCGCTGATCAAGCCAAGGAACTGGGTGGTTTTGGTCATGCCGTAAACCCTAATCTGATGACAAGAATTCCTTATTTGCAAGGTCAGGGTCAAACCACCATGAATGTTTGCTGGCATGATACCGCCACCACAGGAACAAAAGTAGAATATGGTCTTGACACAACACTAAAGCTTTCGGCTGCAGGCAGCAGTGAACTTATCAGCGATCCGTTTCGCTGGCATACGGTCAAATTAACCGGATTGCAGGCCAATACCCGGTATTTTTACCGGGTGGCAAGTGGCACCGGAAAATCAGAAATCTTTTCGTTCAAAACCTTGCCGGATTTGAGTTATACCGGCAAAATCAGGTTTGTCATGTGCAGCGATACGCATGATTCCGACACAACAAATTCATCCAGAGTGCTTCGGGCAGCAAAAGCGAAAATTTCGCAATTGTATGGTTCCGATATTGAAAATCATGTCAACGGAATATTTCACTCCGGCGATATCACAATGAGTGGAAATGTTCCTGAACAATATACCTCGCAGTACTTTCGACCAATGTCTGCATTGTCATCCAATATTCCAACCATGGTCGTGGCCGGAAATCATGAAGGCGAAAGTCCGTTTTTCTATAAATACCTGAAACTCGACGATCAATCGGTATTCCCGACGAATCTCGCCCTGAATGAAAAAATATGGCAAGAACGGGTCGGAAACTCATTGTTTATTGGGCTGAACACCAACATTACCGCGCAATACGGCACAGCCATGGCAAACTGGCTTGATACCAAACTGAAAGAAACGGAGAGTGACAGCAGCATCGATTTTGTGTTTTTGTTTATGCATCATCCACCGTACTCCGAACTTTGGTTCGATGTGAGCACTTTTGATGGAGGCCCAACCTATATTAAAAATGTGCTGTTTCCGGTTATAAAAAAATACACCAAAGTTCAGCAACTGAATTCCGGCCATACCCACGGTTTCGAACGCGGCTCTGTTCTGTCAGGCAAGGCTGACGGTGATTTCAGGTTTATTATTGGCGGTGGTGGTGGTGGCGCGCTCGACAACTGGGGCGATTTTACAAATTACGATTACCCGGATATTCACATCGCACTCGATCATTTTTGTTTTCAGATTCTGGAAATCGATATTGCCAACCATTCCTTTCAAAGTTCAATGTATAGCCTGGGCAACCAGTTTAAATCGCGAAATTCGGAGTTGATGGATACCTGGTATAAAAAACCACTTCAGCCGGGTCCGGCAACTCCAGCTGTCGAAAATGCATCAATCAATCCTGAAACAATCCAGTTCAATACTTCCGCTTTTTCCGGAACAGATTCCCTGATGACGGTTGAAATGAAGATTAATGAACGCTCCGCCAATTCACCAATCGTGTTGGATAGTCTTGCAAACTGGGAAAACATCTATGGCACCGACCAGAATTTTATTCCAATAGATAAGAACAGGTCGATAAATCTGAATCAGTTAAAGATCAAAAAGGCAAAACTATCGGTGGGAAAATCTTATGACTTCAGCGTCCGCTACCGCGATCATAACCTGAAATGGAGTGCCTGGTCAAATTCTGTTCCATTCAATACCTCCGGAATAATCAGTGGAGTGGATGCACTTGCCAATTCTTCGGATAATTCCCGACTCAATCAAAACTATCCGAATCCTTTCCGCGGCAATACCATCATCACATACACCATTCCAGAAAAAAGTGAAGTTCTTATTCGAATTTATGATAAAAACGGACGGATGGTTGACGAAATAAGCGAAGGAGTGAAACTCAAAGGAAGATACCTTCTTGATTACAAGGCAAATCATTTAAGCAGCGGAATGTATTTCTACCAGCTGATTACCGGTAAATTATCGATTACCAAAAAGATGGTGAAAATAGAGTAAAAAGGAAAATGGAAAAGGTATTAACGCACCCTGAGAATCATTTTTTTCGTTCTCAAAGAGGACGAAGGATTAGGAAAATGATTGCTTCACCGGAAGGTGAGGCTGTCTCATAAGTCAAAATACTCGAGGATTTGGTCATCCCGAATTTATTTCGGGATCTGATTTACAATTCGATGGGATCCTGAACCAAGTTCAGGATGACGGATACAAGAACTTTTGAGATAGCCTCATAAAGCGATAATTCATCTATTCCTATAAACCTGAGAACCCTTTGGTTTCTCAAAAACAAATAAAAAAACTTCAGGCTATCAGAAATTTCTCTGCCTGTTCCAAATCTTCCGGAGTATCGATGCCAATACTTTCGAATTGCGTTTGTGCCGTTTTGATGCGATAACCATTCTCGAGCCAGCGCAACTGTTCAAGCGATTCGGCTTTTTCCAGCATTCCAGTCGGCAATTGAGTTAATTCAAGCAGAATATTGAACCGGTAGGCGTACATTCCGATGTGGCTGTAAAACGTGTTCCGTTTAATCCAATCTTCCGAAGGAACATCTCGAACAAACGGAATGGTTGAACGGCTGAAATACATGGCATCCTGATTCTTGTTGATCACCACTTTCGGGCGGTTGATGTTGGTAATTTCCAGCGGGTTCGTAATGGGCTTAATCAATGTTGCAATTTCAGTTTCCGGAGAATTGAAACAATCCTTCAGTCCTTCAATCTGTTCGGTCCGGATAAAAGGTTCGTCGCCCTGAATGTTGATGACAACATCGAATTTTAGCTTTTCTGCCACTTTCATCGCAGCTTCAGCACAGCGGTCAGTTCCGCTTTGGTGGCTTGGTGACGTATAAACGGCCTTTCCGCCAAAAGCCTCAACTGCTGAATAAATCCGTTCATCATCGGTTGCAACAAACACTTCAGAAACACTCTTTTTAGCATTTTCATAGACCCATTGAATGATGGGTTTTCCTCCAAGCAAAACAAGTGGTTTCCCCGGAAAACGGGTCGATTGAAACCGGGCAGGGATAATTGCGATAAAATTCATAGTTTAATCTGAACTTAAACGTTTTAATAGTAATTTCGCAAAGTTAAACATATTGTCCTTAAAATGGATGTTCAGGAAATAAAACAACGATTTGGAATCATTGGCAACTCACCCGAGTTGTTGCGTGTGATCGGTATTGCAGTTCAGGTTGCACCAACCGATCTTTCGGTATTAATAAGCGGCGAAAGTGGAACGGGAAAGGAATCATTTCCGCAGATCATTCATCAGTTCTCCACCCGCAAACATGGCAAATACATCGCGGTTAATTGTGGTGCTATTCCTGAAGGCACTATCGATTCAGAACTTTTTGGTCACGAAAAAGGTTCCTTTACCGGAGCTCTGTCCGACCGCAAAGGCTACTTTGAAGAAGCTGACGGCGGCACTATTTTTCTGGACGAAATTGGCGAACTGCCACTTTCGACACAGGTTCGTTTGCTTCGTGTACTCGAAGCCGGAGAGTTTATGAAAGTGGGTTCTTCGAAAGTACTGAAAACGAATGTGCGTGTTGTCGCTGCAACGAATGTACTGATTACAGAAGCCATTGAAAAAGGAAAATTTCGTGAAGATTTGTATTACCGCCTGAATACTGTGCCCATCCGGGTTTTGCCATTGCGCGACCGGAAGGAAGATATTCATCTGCTTTTCCGGAAATTCGCATCCGACTTTGCCGATAAATACCGCATGCCACCAATCAGGCTCGACAACGAGGCCGTTTCGTTGCTGATTAGCTACAATTGGCCCGGTAATGTCAGGCAGTTAAAAAATATTACCGAGCAAATTTCGATTATCGAAAAAGAAAGGCTGATTGATGCCAAAAACCTTCTGCAATATATTCCGGTGCAGAATGGGAATAAGCTTCCGGCGTTATATCACAATGTGGATGAAAAAACATTCTCATCGGAACGCGAAATTTTGTACCAGATTCTGTTCGACATGAAGAAAGACATGAACGACCTGAAAAAGCTGGTTCACGACATTCTTCAGAATGAAGCCACGACGAACGATATTCGGGACGACAATGCACAGCTGATCCGAAAACTCTACCAAAACGAGAGCGGTAATTATGTTCCCGATCAGGCCTCATCCAACCGGGTAACAGTAAATCCGGCAGCAAAAGAAACTATTTTCGATACCGAAGAATTTGTGGAAGAATCCTTATCGCTCGAAGACAAGGAAGTTGAAATGATCCGTAAATCACTCGAAAAACATAAGGGCAAGCGAAAACATGCTGCGCGTGAACTGGGAATTTCAGAACGCACGCTGTACCGGAAAATCAAAGAATACAACATCGATTAATGACTATGAAGACACGAAATTTGTTGCTAATCCTGCTTTCAGTAATACTTTCTGTGGCAGTTTTTACTTCTTGTAAAGTGGGGTACTCGTTTACCGGAGCCTCCATCTCTCCAAGCGTTAAAACCTTTACGGTTCCGTATTTTCCAAACCGTGCCCGATTGGTTAATCCAAACCTGAGTCAGCTGTTCACCGAAGGACTGCAGGAAAAACTGGTAAAACAGACTTCATTAAACCAGATTACAGATGGTGGTGATCTTGAATACACCGGTCAGATTACCGAGTATGAAGTGAGACCGATGAATATTCAGCAAGGTGACCTTGCTGCACAGAACAGGCTGACTATTGGCGTTAAGATCAAATTCACCAATACCAAGGATCATGAGCAAGACTGGGAGAAATCATTTTCTGCCTATGAAGATTTTGACAGCAACAATTCACTCAGTGATATTGAAGGCGAGCTGGTTCCGCTAATTGTCACCAAACTGACCGACGATATTTTCAATGCCTCGGTTGCAAACTGGTAAGCTATGACGGCAGAACAAATCATTCAATGTATTCAGGCTCCTGAAAAGCTAAACATGGAAACCCTTCCATTCCTGAAAGAATTGACTGCGCAGCATCCGGCATTTGAAGCGGGTTGGATATTATACCTGAAAAACCTGAAAAACCTGAATGATTCATCATTCGGACAGGAACTGATCAACGGAGCCATCCGGATTCAGGACAGACGGAGGTTATACCTGTTTCTGAACACGAAGATCAACGGAAAAGAACCGGAACAAACAGCCTCATCTGAAACTGATCCCGATATTTTCAACCTCATTTTTGCCCCGGAATACCGGTTGGAAGCGCCGGAAGAAGCAGAAACGTCAAACGATGAAAATGCACGGTCGATTCCGAATGAGTCGGAAAAGAAATTCAAGCTGATTGATAGATTTCTGGAAGCTCAGCCGAAAATGCCACAGATAAAAAACGAAGAAACAACTTCTCCAATGGAGCGGCAACTCGAAAATCAGGAAGAAAATGATGACCTGGTGACAGAAACCCTGGCGATGATCTATGCCAAACAAGGTTACAATCGGAAAGCTATCCAGATATTTGAGAAGTTAAGTTTGAAATATCCGGAAAAAAGTACTTACTTTGCCGCTCAGATTGAAAAAATCAAACTATTAATGAACAATTAATTCCTTTCATATGTACACACTTATCACCGTTTTATTATTCATTGTCTGTATTTTGCTGATTCTTATTGTATTGGTTCAAAACTCAAAAGGCGGTGGATTAGCAAGTAACTTTCAGTCGTCAAACCAGATCATGGGAGTTCGCAAAACAAACGACTTTCTCGAAAAAGCAACATGGATACTTGCCGGAGCACTTTTGATTTTGTCAATTGGAGGTACCGCATTTATTTCAAGAGATAGCAAGTCTGGGGCACAGTCAGCGATTAAAGATCAGATTCAAAACTCAGTTGATCCGAATCAGGTTCCAAGTTTTCCTGCTCCTACTCCTGCTGGCGCAAAAACGGCTGCTCCTGCAACAACACAGCCTGCCGCAACGCCGGCTCCTGCTCCTGCTGCTAAAAAATAAAGATTCTTCAGGAAAACTATTTTATAAGCGATAAATGGAAGTCTTCAATGTGAAAACATTGAAGACTTTTTTTGTTAGTTTTACACTGTAACCCAAACGAAAATCAACTCAGAATGAACCGAATATTTTCCTTTCCCGTCTATCGTCTGCTGATTAGTATATTCGTCGTATCTGCCTGCAATTCTCCAGTACTTCCGCCAGCACCGTTACTGCCGGTTCCGACTGACCGCCAGTTGGCGTGGCACGAAATGGAGCAATATGCATTTGTGCATTTTACCACCAACACCTTTACCGACAAGGAATGGGGATTCGGCGACGAAAGTGAATCCGTTTTCAATCCAACGGCCATGGATGTAACCCAATGGACGAAAACCTTCAAGGCAGCCGGCCTGAAAGGTTTGGTACTTACCTGCAAGCACCACGATGGTTTTTGTTTGTGGCCCAGCAAGTATACCGAACATTCAGTCAAAAACAGTCCGTATAAAAACGGTAAGGGCAATGTGGTTGATGAAGTGGAGAAAGCCTGTCGGGCCGATGGCCTGAAGTTTGGCGTTTACCTCTCACCCTGGGACCGGAATCGTGCTGATTATGGATCACCTTCCTATGTGGAGTATTACCGTAACCAGCTGAAGGAACTGTTTTCAGCTCATTCACCGATATTCGAAATGTGGTTTGACGGTGCAAACGGCGGTGACGGTTTTTATGGCGGTGCAAAAGAAAAACGTA
This sequence comes from uncultured Prolixibacteraceae bacterium, assembly GCA_903834475.1. GTDB lineage: Bacteria > Bacteroidota > Bacteroidia > Bacteroidales > Prolixibacteraceae > Aquipluma. The sequence goes on from CAILJH010000114.1 coordinate 36,801, forward strand.
AAATTGATGGCAAAACCTATTACGACTGGCCAACGACATTGAAGCTTGTTCGCGGAATGGAGCCCAATGTGATTTTCTTCAGCGATGCCGGACCTGACATTCGCTGGTGCGGCAACGAGAGCGGATTTGTCAACGAAACCAACTGGAATACGATTACTCCTGACAGCATTTATGCCGGCAAAAGCGGAATAGAGAAATTGCTGAATACCGGAAATGAAAATGGCTCAAGCTGGATACCGGCTGAAGTAGATGTTTCGATCCGACCGGGCTGGTTTTACCATGCCAAACAAGATTCGCTGGTGAAAACTCCGGAACAATTATTCAACATTTACCTGAATTCGGTAGGTCGCGGAGCCAATTTGATCCTGAATATCCCACCCGATCGCCGGGGATTAGTTAACGAAATTGACGTGGCTTCGCTTCTGGGCTGGAAAAAGCTGATTGACGAACGATTTAAAACCAATCTGGCCCTGAATAAACCAGTGAAAGCTTCTGCTTTTCGCGGAAATTCGCCGGTTTATTCAGCCGATAATATTACCGATGGAAAAAAGGAAACATACTGGGCTACCAATGATCAGGAAAATACAGGCAATCTTGAAGTTGACCTGGGTGAAAAAAAACTGATCAGTTTTGTGCTTATTCAGGAATACATTAAACTTGGGCAGCGTGTAAAAAGCTTTTCGGTTGAAGTTGAAAAGGATGGAAAATGGCTGGAAGTGGCGAAAGGAACTACTGTCGGATACAAGCGAATCCTTCGTATCAATCCGGTTGAGGCTCAAAAGTTGCGTTTGGTAATTTCTGACTCGAAAGCATGTCCTGCCATTTCAAACGTGGAAGTATATTAAAAAATCAGTACGATTTACTTCATGAATTCGATCTTCTAATGAACGATGATCCGATGACCTGACTTCGGATCAGTAAATAAAAACATGCCTTTCGCCGAAAAAACCTGCCCTTTCTCCATTTTCATTCTTGTATGTATGAACATAAAGATGTTTCATTTGTCCGTCATTAAAGAAAAACAAAATCATAGCATCGATGTAATTTTAACAGGTAGTTTGGCAACTTATTCAATAAAAATCAATCCATATATCAGTCTCAATCCTGGTTTTGAAAACCTGTCAGGATTCATGAAATAAATGTTCAGAAAACAATGAAACAATTCCATATTATTCTACTCCTTTTTTGCCTGTCGTTCGGGGGATTTGCCACCAATGTGACTTTAAGCGGATACCTCAAGGACAAGGCCAACGGGGAAGCCCTGATCGGTGCCACAATTTATGTTCCCAAATTAAAAACCGGTGTAATTACGAATGCCTACGGATTCTATTCCCTTTCGGTTCCACAGGGAAGCTATACCGTGAACTTTTCCTATGTTGGCTTCCAGGCACAATCTCCGCTAATCGACCTGAATGCAAGCAAGCAACTGAATATCCTGCTCGAAGAAGATTCAAAACAAATTGCTGAGGTGGTAGTCACGGCAGAAAAGACGAACCAGAATGTGGAAAGCCTTCAGATGAGTATGGAAAAGGTTCAGGTTAAAATGATCAAAAAGCTGCCCTCATTCATGGGCGAAGTGGATATTATCAAGAGCATTACCTTATTGCCCGGAATTCAGAATGGAGGAGAAGGAAGTTCCGGATTGTACGTCAGAGGCGGCGGACCTGATGAAAACCTGATGCTTTTGGATGAAGCGCCGGTGTACAACGCCTCCCATTTGCTTGGTTTCTTCTCAGTATTTAATTCGGATGCAATCAAAGACATTCAGGTATTCAAAGGTGGAATTCCGGCGGAATACGGAGGCAAAGCCTCTGCAGTAATCGATATCCGGATGAAAGACGGAAACTCGCAGAAATTGGGTATGAGCGGAGGGATCGGAAATATTTCGAGCAGGCTAACCGTTGAAGGCCCCATCATCAAGGACAAATGGAGTTTCATTGTATCCGGGCGGCGAACCTATGCCGATTACCTCGGAAAACTGATCGGCCTGGAACAACTGAAAAATAACCAGCTCTACTTTTATGACCTGAACCTGAAAACCAGTGCTCAAATCAATGATAAGAACCGGATATATCTTTCAGCCTACACAGGCGACGATTATTTCAAATCGGGTTCATCGATTTACATGCGCTGGGGAAACCTGACATCGACTGCCCGCTGGAATCACCTGTTCAGCAATAAGCTTTTCTCAAATACTTCGCTTATTTTTTCGCGGTACAACTACAGCCTGGGGGTGCCAAGTTCAGGAGCAGATCAGTTCGACTGGACTTCGCAGATTTCGGATTACAACTTCAAGGAGGATGTCTCGTGGTATTTAAATCCGAGCAATAAACTGACTCTCGGATTCAACACGATTTACCATCATTTTGACCCCGGTCAGGTTTCTGCCAGTCAGGGATCCTACTTCTCCGATTTAAAACTGACCAATTACAATGCGCTGGATAATTCGCTGTATGTTTCGAACGAACAAACCATCGGGCCCAAATTGTCGCTGAGGTATGGATTGCGTTATTCATACTTTCAGCAAATTGGTGAAGGAAAAGTCACTGAATACCAGAATCCGGAAGCACCAAAATCCAATGAAGTTACCGGAGTAAAAAAATACAGTTCCGGTCAATTGATTTCGCCTGGTTATTACAACCTGGAACCGCGTATGGCAATCAAATTCATGCTCGATGAAAATAGTTCTCTTAAAGCATCGTACAATCGGATGGCTCAGAATCTGCACCTCATCTCGAATACCAACTCGCCCACTCCGCTCGATATCTGGCTGCCCAGCAACACCTACATTAAACCACTGATTGCCAATCAGATTGGCCTTGGTTATTTCAGAAATCTGAAGAACAACATGTTCGAAACTTCAGCAGAAGTGTATTACAAAAAAATGAAAAACGTAATCGACTACATTGATGGAGCTCAATTATTCCTGAAAGAAAATCTGGAAACCGAGCTGCTGCATGGTAGCGGATATGCCTATGGACTTGAAATTTATGCCAAGAAACAGGAAGGACGTTTAACCGGCTGGCTCAGTTATACTTTGTCTAAGTCGATGCGAAAAATTCCGGGGATCAACAATGGCAATGCCTATCCATCGAGTTACGACCGCACGCACAACATTTCGCTGGTTGCCAGCTACGAACTGGCGCGGAGATTGAATATTTCATCGACCTGGGTGTTTTCGACCGGGAACCCTACTTCCTATCCGATTGCCAAATACGATATTCAGGGAAACACCATTTATTTCTATGCTGACCGCAACAGCAACCGGATTCCGGATTATCACCGGCTCGACGTTTCGCTGACCTACGATTTCAGGAAAAATGATAGCCGGAAGTATAAGCAATCGCTGAACTTTTCGATTTACAACGTTTATGCACGCCGGAATGCCTATTCAGTCACTTTCCGGCAAAACGAAGATAAGCCCAACGTTTCTGATGCCACCCGACTGTCGATCATCGGAACCATGATTCCTTCGGTTACTTACAATTTCAATTTCTAAAAATTAGCAGCTATGAAAAGCAATATATTTCAAAGAAAAAATGCTGCAAGCCACAAGCCACAAGCTTCATGCTTTAGCTTGCAGCTTGCAGCTTGCAGCCGGAATCTGTATAATCTGGCATTCTTTCTGTTCGTTGCCTCAACCATACTGAGTTCGTGCGAAGACGTGATTGACGTTAAACTGAGCAAAGAAGATTTGAACCTGTTTGGAGTTGAGGCCCGAATTACCACATTGGATGGACCAACAGTTTTTCTTTATCAAACCCTGAAGGTTGATCAGGATATCAGCTATCCGGGAATCAGCGGGGCAGTAATTACGGTTTCGGATGGTGCAACTCCTGCCAATAAAATTAAACTTACCGAAGATCAGGCAAAACCCGGACATTACAGTGTTCCAAAAAAATCGAATTACTTTGGTGTTGCCGGCCGGGAATATACGTTAAGCATCCTGTCTTCAGGAATCACTTTAACTGCAAAAGAAAAACTGTCGAAGGTTGAGCCGCTCGATTCAATCGTGGTTAAGCCGTCGATGCGCGGAAATAAAATTTTCCTTGGAATTTTTACCTATGGAAGAGAACCTGCAGGATTGGGAAATTTCTACAAATGGGATGTGTTTGTGAACGACACACTGCTAAATAAAGCCGACCGGATATCAATAGCAAGTGATGAATTTGTTGATGGAAACTACATTCCGGGACTGGAAGTCTATACTGATTTTCATGATCAGAAAAAACCGAAGGATCGCAAACTGAATCTGAATGATATGATTGTAGTAAAACAAAACTCGATTTCTGAATTTGGGTATAATTTCTATTTTCAGATGATAAACCAAAGCAGTACCGGTTCACTGTTCAGTATTCCACCGGCAAATGTAAAAAGCAATTTCACTTCGAGCGACGGGAGACCGGTACTGGGACTATTTGCTGCAGAAGACGTTTCGGTCTCCAATATTGTTGAAATTAATCAGGCCATTGAAGACCAGCTGACAAAATAAGCTGATCTTCAATGGCCCAATATATCTTCGTTGACAACTATTTACGATCTATTTCACGGGTGTAAAAATAATGGTATCCCAGAAGAGCACTCCCCAGCCCGTACAGACTAACTTAACTTTATGTACTTCGGTTTTTGAATAGTCAACTTCTCCAAAATTCATTTTGGTACTTGATATTCTGGCATTGATGTTACTTGCTGTCCGGATTCCATCCACATAGGCATCAAAGATTGGTAAATCATCGCCACCCGTCCAGATATTGGCACTCACCGCATATTTTCCTTTCATGATTTTGGGGGTGGTAATCTCTATGGTCCAAAAACCTAAGATCGACAGGCAATCGCTGTGCAAAATTGGTGTTCGACCATTGTTAACTTTGTAATAGTAAAGCAGATAATCGCCCTCCCATTTAATATTGGCAAAAGTATTCTTGCCGTCATGCCATTTCATGTAGTATTTGCCGATATAATCACCCTGCTGGATATCAAAAAAATCGGTTGTTTCCACAGTAATAACTCCGGGTTCAGGTTGAGTTACAGGTAATAAATTATTAATTGAATGCAAGGCTCCGTTTTTTGCCGGAGTATTTGAGGCCGGAACATTGAACCCGACATACTTCTTGGTTTTGGAATTTTCATTGATTTTATAATCCGTATCAACCCTGACCGATATGTTATTGTCATGCGACAAAATCGGGTATAACTGGGTAATTAAATCTGAAAGATATTCGGTACCGGTAAGGCAATGGTATTCCATATACCGGTAGAATGGATTATTCAGGAAGGTTATGCTATCCGGGTTGGCACCGGTCCATTTGATTAAGTCATTTACTGAATTAATTCCATAGCGGTTATAGATCGTATCCGCTACGGCCAGGACGGTAAACCGTGTGCGTGCAACCCTTTTCCCGTATGGAAACCGAATCAGCTGAAGGGTGTCCTTCAATCCGGACTTCAGAAGTCCTTCAGCAAATATCTTGTACGATGGATTTTCAGCAATTATGGTGTAAATATCTTTCGTAATAGGGTCAATTACCTTATTTAGGATGTGTACATATCCGTTGGCAACCCGAATATCCCGTTTGATAATTTTTGCATATTTATTAATGATAATGTCTGCTCCCTCAAATTCAGTTACCAGGAAATCGCCAATGGCATTGGTATCACGAAGAGCACCCAGACCGATATCGCCTGTTGTTATCTCAGCTACAATGATGTGGTTACGAACTAAATCCACAAGTGCATTCATGGGAAAATCCATCAATGAGCTCATATTTTTTTGCTTGTAATAGGCAAACATGGCTTCGTTGTTCGGAAGCAAAACGGTATAAGGTCCGCGAATTCCAAGTAATGGTCCGTAACCGGTCACTTCAACCAGTTTTGCAAATTCAGAATAATCCGGATCGCTTTTAATATAATCCCCGGCAACCTGATCAGTAGATTTTAGCTTCCAAATTTGAGGTTCCTGAGTACAATAGCAAAGAAGCAAAATGGCAAATACTCCAAAAAAGAATGTCTTTTGATATTTGTAAATCGCTTTAAATAAACATGAAATATTCATGATATGTAGGTTTTGTTTGGATATTTTACAAATTGAATCATCAATCAAAAGAAATACAAACAGTTGATTAGCAAATACTTACGATTTAATTACTTTATCGGCTTAAATTGGACATAATCCCAAAATGCCATTCCGTAGAAATAATTTTCCAATCGTATGGTATGCCTGCTGGTAGTTTTAAAATCAACATCAGCAACCTTCTGTAATCCTCCTGGTCCACCTGTTCTTGGTCCCAGATAATTGGTAGGTGTCTTCACATCATCAATGTAAACTCTGCACGATGTTACATCCTGCCAGTTCGGTTGATAGATTGAGACTTCCCATTTCCCTTTCATCACTTTTGGAAAAGTGACAGAAAGTGAAAACCAACCGATCATTTGTAAACAATCCTCACTCTTAAGAGTACCACCTGTTCCGGCTACTTTAAAGTGATACTGCAGATAATCACCTACCCAATGGATATCGGCAAAACTATTTTCACCATCTGAAAATTTCTGATAATGCGTCTTAAAATATTCTCCCTGCTTAAAATCAAAAAAATCGGTAGTCTCAAATATAATCGTAGTAGGATCAGGATCAATGACAGGCAACAAATCATTAATGGCATGAATTGCACCATTTTTTGCCGGAACATTGCATCCGGGAATATTGAAGGCTGTGTACTTTTGGGTTTTGGGAAAGAGATTGATTTTATAGTCCGTGTTAATGGTCATAGAGACATTGTTATCAGAAGATAATATTGGGTATAAAGTCGATTCAAAAGTATTTAGATAATATGTGCCAATTAAACAATGGTATTCCATGTACCGGTAAAACGGGTTATTCAGGTAAGTCACACTGTCCGGATTCGCACCGGTCCACTTAATCAGGTCGTTAACATTTTTAATTCCCTTGCGTTGATAAATTGTATCGGGGACTGCCAATATCGTGAAGCGGGTGCGGGCCGTCCGATTGCCATATTTAAAATTAACTATCTGCAAGGTGTCTTTAATACCTGAAATTTTCAGTCCTTCAGAAAAGATTTTGTATGAAGGATCATCTGCCAATACGGTATATATGTCTTTGATCACCGGATCAATAACCCGATCGATGACATGAGCATAGCCATTGGCCAGCCGAATATCACGGTGGATAATTTTTGATTTTTTATTCAAAATTATATCCGAGCCCTGAAATTCTGTAACCAGATAATCTCCTAACGCATTGGTATCTCGAACTGCACCAAGACCAATATCTCCGGAAGATATTTCGTTTGTAATCAAATGATTACGGATGAGCTGATGCAGAAAATCGACACTAAATTCATCCAACGATTTTTTGCCATTTTCCTTATAGTAGGCAAACATGGCATCGTTGTTTGGAAGCATGACAGTGTAAGGTCCACGAATCTTTAATAAAGGTCCATATCCGGTGACTTCAACCAGTTTTGCAAATTCTGAAAACTCTGGTCTACTCAAAATAAAATCACCGGCAACCTGATCGGAAGATTTTTTCTTCCACATTTGAGGTTCTTGTGTACAGAAACTTAGAAGAAGAATTGCAAATACTCCAAAAATAATTACCCTTTGATATCTGGAAATAGCTTTAAATAAGAGAGAAACATTCATCATAAAGAGGTCTGGTTGGTTAAGTTCATTAATCTGTTTATGCGATTTTGTGATGATTAATTCTGTTTAATACGATGTAAAGATATAGTTTATGTATTATTACGAAAATATCTGGCTTTGTATTTCTAAATGCCCTGAAATGATCAAGCATTCAGACAACCGGAAATCCTATTTCATTTCAAAACAAATGGTTGGATCTATTGGATACCGGCCAAAGTTTTCACCATAAATCGCCAGTCCACCCGGAAATGACGAATCAACCTCAAATCGAACCAGCAAATCTTTCCCCTGGCTTTGTTTGATGAGTGAACCTGGAATATTGGCCTCCACGAGATAACCATACGAACCGGCTTCTTTCAGCGTTTTATCATGTTTTTGCGAATTCCATGAAAGAATTCCGCGATGATCTGCCGGATCGTCTTCCAGGTTATAGGAACCAAGGCAATTGCCATTCACGAAAATTTTCACGATGGAAGGAAATTTCTTCTCATCAGTCATCGGATACGAATTGGGGTTCAGGCTTGGGTCGTTTGTCCCTTTTCCGGCCATGTAATCGCCGTCAATTTTTGTCGAACCCGCCTTATCTTTTCCGAAAAGTTGCTTGGCCGACAATTCAGCAACGATTCGCACAGACGCAAGATCCTCTGCTTTCAAACTTGCCGGAAGAGCAACTTTGTACTCAAAGAAACCTGAACCTGCACCATTCACTTTTAAACCATCCATAACATTCCATTGTTTTAGCGACCATTTTGAATTCGTGAACGTATTGGGTGCAAAACGAACCAACTCTACTTGTTTCCCATTCTGCTGAACCGTTTCAATGCGAGGTGATTGACCGTTTGAAATATTGAACGTGGTGAAATTCCGTGCCAAAACTTGTCCTGAAAGTGTTTCCAGGCTCATCCGAAGAACAGCCACCGATTGTTTCGCCGGCATCTGAACGGCTATTTTGCCGATGTTTTTTGTCATCCATGGTGTGTAAGGTGCATTCAACGAATAGTTTGAATAGGTTTCAAATCGTCCAAGATTATCCCAGCCACACAATTCGGCTTTGACAACAAGGTTAGTCGCTGCCAGCTGATCGTTCAGAACCGACAAGTAAACAGGAACATCAATTTTTGCAGATGGAACAACCGTTTGACAAAGTTCACTTCCGGAACTGATGTAATACGAATTGTGCAGATCATTGATGGTCATTCCGGGCATCAGGTCTTCTATTCCCGTAAATTTGTGCGAACGGTCGAAGCGGTAGTAACCGTTCCATTCGTTAATCACATCGTGATGTTCGGTGTACAGCCAACCGCACATTTTGGGGTGCATTCTGAATTCATTCATCATGATGTGGTAATCCCAGCTCCAGTCCACATCGCCGGTACTTCCGTCATATCCCCAGACATTTCCGCATTCGCTGTTCAGCATGGGCTCATTTCCCTGTTTATTTCCACCGATATAATTCCATTTCGAACCCGGATAAGTATTGGCAACTGTTTCGTCCAGCATTTTTTTCCAGTCGTAACCGGGCAAATAGGCATGCCATGAGTTTAAATCGGTCACCACATGGTCGTTGTTGCAGGCCGAGTTGTCTTCAATTAGCCGGCTTTGATCCAAACTTTTTGCCTTTTTATACATGTCGGCAACCCAGGCTTGTGTTTCAGGATAGTAGGCGCGTTTGCCGTCTTTCTTCGAAAAAAGGCCCCAGGTTTCATTGTATAAAATCCAGGAGAAAATGGCCGGGTGATTGAAATCCCGTTTAATCATGCCACGCATGGCGAATTCAGATTCTTTCTGCATGTCGGCATCGGGCTCGCCCCACGAATTGGGAACATCGGCCATAATCAAAAGCCCAAGTTTGTCGGCCCAGTAGAGCTTTCGCGGAACTTCAACTTTGATGTGAATGCGGTTTCCATTGAGTCCGATTCGTTTGGACATCAGGATTTCATTCCGCATAAATTCGTCGCTCGGAAAAGTATAGAAACCATCAGGATGATAGGATTGATCGAGTGTCAATTGCAGATAAATGGGTTTGTTGTTCAAGGCGACATATGGATAATCGCTTCCGGGAAGCTGGGTGACGCTGATTTTTCGCATGCCAAAATAGGTCGAAACCTGATCCATATCTTTTCCTTCGTCAGCCAGCGAGACTTCCGTTTCATAAAGAAACGGATCGTCCAGATTCCAAAGACGGGCATTCGGGATAGCAATTTCAAACTGAGTTTGTTTCTCTCCCATTTTGACTTTTGCAATGTAGGTCTGAACTTCTCCTGTGTTGAATTTTACCTTGATTTCGGTATTTTTTCCGGCAGCTTGGTTCAGGGAAATCTCAACTTTTACCTTGTCGTTATCAATATCCGGAGTAAAATGGATCATATCGAAGTAGTTACTGCCACGGGCTTCCACGTAAACCGTTTGCCAAAAGCCCTTAGCATCGCCGTAACCTTGTTTTCCATAGAGTTTGAAAGGAAGGTTGGAGTCATCGACTTTAAATACCAGGTTTTGCTCACTTCCCCAGGTCACGTTTGAAGTGAGTTCAAATTCGAAAGGAGTGTATCCGCCTCGATTTGAACCTACCGGCTTGCCAGCTAACCAACCCGTTGTAGTCCAGTCGCTGGCGCCAACAATCACAAAAATCCGTTTACCTTTCCAGCTTTCAGGAACTCTAATTTTGCGGGCATACCAAGCAATATCGGCTTCGTTGGCCACTTCCGAAAGTTTGCTTCCCCATGGAAAAGGAACCATAATTTTTCTGGTAAATGCACTTGGGTTCTCGAACCATTTCTGTGTTTCACCCACATTCTCCTTATCGAACATGAAATTCCAGTGCCCATTCAGGTTGAGCCAGTCTGAACGCATAAAATCGGGGCGCGGATGCTCAGGTAGTGGAATATTTTCAGTCACGGGATTTTGACTGTTTGCTGAAAGATAAAAGCACAAGATGAATGCGAATAGGAAAAATTGGTTTTTCATAGGTTTTGTTTAGCGTGCCAAATTTAGTATAAAAACATTTTGGAATAATGAAAAGCAACAGTAATTTGAAGAACCCATTAAACTTGTTCATTTCCATGTAAAAGCTCAGTTTTGCCGACGTATGCAAATATTAGTTTTTCAATTAAACCTACAACAAGCGGATGTCCTCAAATTTTAATTTCTATTATCGTAGGTAAGAAGTGTATCCTGAAACCATAGTTTTCTAAGGGTTACCGGGAGCAATGAATTTAATTATTAACCAAACCTTTGACCTTCCTGATGTCAAAATCTGAATGATAAGATTGGTCGCACTATTTGGTTGGAGCGGTCTAATATTTTCAGGAGATAAACCGGATGGAATACCAGGCAGCCAGGAAACCAATACTGGTTACCACTTCCAACCCGTTCCATATAGATTGGTCAGCCACAAGCCAAAGAAGCGATCGTAAACCTGGTAAACATTGTTTTCGGAAGTGATGATTTCTTTATCGAACAACTGTTTCACGGCAGTCTGGACAGAACTTTGAGATAGTAATCCATGCCTTTTTATGAATTTGCCTGAAGTAACACCAGACGCTTTGCCCTCTTTGGCAATGGCATATAGAATTTCTTTCTGCCGTTCGGGCAAAAGCGACAAGCTACTTTGGTACAAAGGTTTGTATGATTCAACCTTATTTTCAATAGCCTCTTGTGCCAGTTCGAATGAGCAGGTTTCATTCTTAGCTGTTAATGAAAACAGTTCGTTGAAAATATTCTGTATATACCATGTATGTCCTTCAAAAAGTTGATAAACCTTGCTAATCAATTCGTCCGAAATATCTTTTTGGTCATTGGCAAAGTGGCTACCAACAAAGCGGATATATTCTTTTTCTTTGATTGCATCCAGTTGCAGCAAACTGACACTCTGATAAAACGGACCTGAAGAACTGAAAAAAATATTTTGCATCAAATGCCTCTGGCTCCCTGCAAAAATGAAGTTGGTATTTTTACACTGTTGAATATGAGTCCTGAGCATAGCTTCAATATTTTTTTCAGGATACCTGGAAATTTGTTGAAACTCATCAATTGCTATAATGCAAGGCTGATCGGCAGATTCAAGATATTTAAAAATCTCTTCCAAAGAGAATGCGGCCTGATGAATCTCTCCAATACCGATGTCAAAAGTCGGAGTGCCTGAAACTGAATCAAGTTTAAATGCCGGACGAAGGGAACTAATCATCGAGAAAAAGCGATCCACAAATTGTTTTCCTTTAGGTTTTAGCGTTTCAAAAATTTCTTTACCTAACTTATACACTAATTCTTTCAAGGTATCGGTCGCATAAATATCAATAAAGAAGGTGTGGTAGTGATCCGCTATTTCCGGCTGATGAAAGAAATGCTTAATCAAACCGGTTTTCCCCATTCTGCGGGGTGAAATGATTGCCAGATTGTTACCATTGGTAATTGTCCGGATGACTTCTTTGGTTTCCTGAATGCGATCGCAAAAATACTCGCTCGAAACGTATCCTCCAGTAATAAAGGGATTATTGACGGTTCTCATCGTTCTGTTCTTTCTGCAAATATAATTATTGAATGTCAATTACCAAATTTTAATTACCAAATTACAATAATGAGATTGTCTGACTCCAAATTTCAATTTCAACTGTGCTAATCAAGTGGTGTCTTCTGTAACCAAGGGTTTCAAAGGTTTTTCGAAAGCAATGAATTCGCATATTCTACTACTCCTTCGGAGTCGAACGAAATGGAAGATGCTTCCATTCTATAAACCTTTTAACCTCTCAGAGGTCAGAATATCTGATTAGTGAGATTGACACTGCTATTTGGTAGGAGTACTCAAATATTTTCCGGAGATAAACCGGATAGGATACCAGGCCGCCAGGAAACCAATACCGGTAACGAGAAGAAAAATGGCTGCCAGATCGCCAATCCGGATTTCGACCGGGTAACTCGAAAAGATGAATGAACCTTCGTTGCCCGGAATTTTCAGAATTCCGTATTTAATCTGGATCCAGCAGATCAGGATTCCCAGGATCAGGCCGAAAACAGCTCCGCATAATGAAATCATCCAGCCTTCAAAAAGAAAAATGGTGCGGATCAGTTTCTGGTTGGCACCCATGCTCTGAAGAATAGCAATGTCTGCCCTTTTGTCGATAATCAACATCGAGAGCGATCCCAGAATATTGAAAGAAGCGATAACAAGGATAAATCCGAGAATGATAAAAATGGCCCATTTCTCGGATTTCATCACCCGGTAAAAGAGTTCATGCTGCTCAAACTGTGTTTTTACCACAAACTTTTCGCCCATTATCCGGCGAATTTCAGGCTGCACGGATTCTCCCGAAACGCCTTTCTTTAATCCAAGTTCCACCGCACTGATGCGGGTTCCCATTTGAAATAATTCCTGCGCATATCCGAAAGGAACCAACATGTATTTCGAATCGATTTCCTGCTGGTTGGCAAAAATTCCGGAGGCATAAATAGTGCTGTGATTAAACGCATTGGCCAGCGTTGGCCGGCCATTGACGCCCTTTTTCAGGGTATAAATATGTACCGGATCGGTAAAATTTAGGCCCACCGATAAATAGTAGGCCACTCCCTGGCCAACTACCGCATAGGGAACTTGTTTGGCTTCGAGAAGAAACCGGCCGCTGGTAATGCAACTGGTGTCGAGACCTGAAGTTTCACTGTAATTAACCGGTACTCCTTTGACTGTGGCAAAATATTGGCGGTCGCCATACCGAAGCAGCGCATCTTCTTCAATAACCGGAGTTACCGATACAATTCCATTCAAACTTTTAAGAGCATCAAAATCACCATCTTTCAGCTCGAAGGATTTGCCTTTGACTGCCGATATTTTGATATCCGGATCGAACGACGAAAACAAGGTTTTGATGGAAGTATCGAGACCGTTGAAAACAGAAAGGATGACAATCAATGCAAAGGTGCCAACGGTTACTCCTGCAATCGAGATTCCGGAAATGATGTTGATTACATTCACCGATTTTTTCGAAATCAGGTAACGGCGGGCGATATAGAAGGCAGTTTTCAATGGTTAATGATTAATGGTCAATGATCATTTAACTGGAATCCTATTATTCATCGATTCAAAATAACAAATTATCATTTATAATTCATCATTAACAATTTTCTATTTCCAGGCTTTTACGATTAAGCCGGTTCCACTTTCGTGTTTCATATACAGATCGAAAAAATTCAGAACCAGGGCAAACGGAAAAACAAGCAGGTAATAAAACGGCAGAATCACGAAGTACAATTTGCTGGCTCCAAGCATGAGTATCGGGCATTTCATCGACAGTTTCCATGATATTTTCCCGGGCGTACCGTATGAATAGCGCGCTTCAACCTTCGAAAACCCGGCAGATTTCAGCTTGGTTTCAATTTCAGTGATGTTGTAACCGTCGCGAACATGTTCGTCGATAAAACCGTGAACCCCTTCTTCGTGATCGTGATCATGCGAGTCGGATCCACCCTGATCGGAAGGAGTTGAAATCAGCAATAATCCACCTTTTTTCATTGACGCATGAAAATTTCGGAAAACTAAAACATCTTCCTCAATGTGCTCCATCACATCAACCGAAAGAACCAGATCGTACCGTTCATTTTCCTGAAATTTAGTCAGGTCGGCCAGTTCGAATTTTACGCGACCGTCCAATCCAGCCTTTTGCATAAACTGTGTACAGTCCTCAATTTGTTCGGGTTTGATGTCAACCGCTTTAATTCCGGCCTTCGGAAACCAGAGGGCCATGCGGTAAGTATATTGACCGAATCCTGAACCTGCGTCCAGAATGGTTTTTACTTCAGGAGTAGCAAGTGAGCGTTGCCGAAGCTCTTTACGGATGTGCCAGGCCCGAAGCAAAAGCAAATCGAGCAAATGGTAGAATAACCTGCGCAAAACCGGATTCTGGTTAAAAACACTTCCCAGCGAACGTTTTATCGGATCGTATTGCATTTTTATTAATCTTGAGCGTTAGAATATTAGAGTCTTGAGTATTCGGGTTCAGAATTGTTTTCACTCAAGATTTGAAATTAGAAATTCAAGATTATTCCTTGAGTAGTCGGTCAATGTTGTCGATGTAATCGAGACTGTCGTCGATATGAAAGTCGAGTTGAGGAACAATCCGGAGCTGTTTCCCGACTTTTAAGCCAAGCAATCCTCTTATTTTGGAGGTATGTTTTTTGATTTCGAGCAATGTTTCGGCCCCTTTTTCAGAAGGAAAAATGCTCAGGTAAATCCTGGCAATAGATAGATCCGGCGTAATCCTCACATTCGTTACACTGACCAAAATCCCATGAAACAGATCTTTGCCTTCTTTTTGCAGAATGTCCGCAAGGTCTTTCTGCAACAGTCGTGATATTTTATTTTGACGGGTCGTTTCCATGGTATTTGTATTTGAAAAATTAGGTTTCAAAGGTAGTTAAAATTGTTTGAACAACAGGAAGCCCAATTGGTTCTAAGCTTCGAATATGCTATCTGTTATTCCGGGATCGTTTATTTTCCTTAAGTTCGCACGCTGAAATTTTCTCCTTTTTCCTTTTTCTTTAATTTATGGGTGGACTTTTTGATTACAGCCTTTGGGGACTTTTTCTGGCCAGTTTTCTGGCCGCAACGGTTGTGCCCTTTAGTTCCGAAGCCATTCTGACTTTTCTGATCGCCAATGGAACCGATGTCACTTCTGCCGTTCTGGTTGCCACGGCCGGAAACTGGCTGGGCGGCATGAGCAGTTTTGTCATTGGTTACCTCGGAAAATGGGAATGGATCGAAAAATACCTGCGCATCAAACGTGAAACCATTGAAAAATGGCACAACCGCTTGTATAAACGCGGAGCCATCTTTGCTTTTCTGAGCTGGGTTCCGGGAGTCGGTGATGTTTTTGCAGTCGGTTTGGGTCTTTTACGAACCAACATCTGGATCACCGCAGTTGCCATGCTTGCCGGTAAATTTTTGCGCTACGTAGTTTGGGCCTGGCTCACCGGATTAGTTTTTTAAAAGATTACAATTCTCATTTCATCAAAATTACCTTGCTCCCGTTTTCTCGCCGGATCACAAGCAATCCGCCGGAAGGCAGCAAACTCCATTCATATCCTTCCCCGTCTTTATTTTCAAGCATTGGCTTATTATCCAACAAAACAGCAACTGGCTTTTTCCTCAGCGTTATCTTTTCCGTTCCTGATAAATCAAAGGTTCTGTAGAATAATTTTACCTGACTACTATCCACATTTTCAAAGTTGAGGCCAAAGAATTTTTTCAGGCTTCCTTCATAGTCTGCCTGCTGAATAATGGAAGTTGATGAAATAATATGATCTTCGTCTGGCGGAGCCAGGGAAGGTATGGCATCCATCGCCCGCAGGTAATGCCTTACATAGTCGCCATATCCATCGGTCAGCCATGGTTCGTCGCCCGGAAACCTGTTTTTTCCGTCAAAATCAACCATGTACGTGGCCCAGTTAAGCTCGCGCACGGCATTTTCGTAATAACTTTTGTCGCCCGATAAGCTAACGTACAACAATTCATCTGCGGCTTGCCTCGAAGAATGACTTTGTGCCGGCCACTGATAGACTGTTTGCTCGTTGGTTACCACAACACCGTATTTTTTCCATTTGTCGTTGCCAAAGGTCTGATGCGACCAGGCAATTATTTTTTGTACGTCATTTTTCCATTCGGGAAAATATTCCCGGTGCTCCATAATAAAGCGTGCAAAGGTCATTGCGTTGATTTGTGTCTCGCTCCACCAGTCCACATCTTCGAAAAACGGCCCCCATTTGTTTTCTTTCATCGGATATGCTTTCATCCAGTTGAGCAAAATGTCAAAGCACTTCCGATATGCTTCTGTTTTACCGGTTTTCAGTTTGATCAGATCGAGATACAATTGCATGGTTGGAGCCCAGTTACTTGTATATCCGGCACTGTCGATCCAGGTGCCTGTAAAATCATGGCTCCGGAGTAAAACGATTTCGCCGGTGAATACATTTACTTTATACGGAAGTGGCGAATAATTAATATTTCCTTTCCTGATATGCGCTGCAAGTGTATTGGCTATCTTTTCTGCTGCTTCAAGGTAATATTTGTTCTCACCAACATTGTAGGCCAGACTCATTTTATAAAGATGAACCAGTTCCAAGCCGAACGATCCGGCTTTATCAGGCTGCGCCACGCCCCTACCGTTGCGCATATCTCCATCATAAATTCCTCCATAAATAAGGGTGTTGTATGGAAAAGGAATATTGGGCCATCTGGCATATCCAGGCGAGATGCCATGTGAAATGTAATAATCAGCAATAAAATACATGTTTGCCTTGACCCGTTCGTTTCCTCTGTATGAATAATACAACTGCCAGGATGAGAGTGCCATAGCAAACTGGTCACCGCCAATTCCACGCGGGTCGTTAAATTTTGGATTCCATACCTGATGGTTCATATAATAGGGAAGACCATTCATATCCATGCGCATATGATCCCAGAAATCCCAGACCAGATTGATGACATGATCATATGATTTACCAGGGTTTTCATCGTACCAGGGAACAATTTTTCCGGCCCGGTCAGTTTGGATTGGATGATAGATCAGGATTTCCTTCTCTTGAGAGTAGGCCTTCAGGATAAAAAATAAAACTGTACAGATAAGTATAGATCTCCGTCGCATGGCTGAATGTATTTTGAATTTAAAGATAGTATTTTATTTATCCCCTAAAATCAGTCATTCACCTTTTTGAATGGACTGATTATCTACTTTGCTGATCTGGCTGCAAAAGAAATCAGAAAATTTGGTGCCAAAAATTAACAATCACTTTACATTCAGGAAACGTTTCTTGTCATAAATGTTTCCTTCCTTTGTACTGAAATATAAATCAGACAAAAAAATGCAGGACAAATTCAATTTTGATGATCCGAAATTACGGGAAATTCTGGAAAGAACGGTTGAGTTATTTTCTGAATTCGGGATTCGGAATTTAAATATGGATGACATTAGCCGAAGTCTGGGGATTTCGAAAAAGACACTATACTTATCGGTAAAAAGCAAGGAGGATCTGATTGAGAAACTCTTCAGCTTTGATGATTTCAAGATGGATGCTGAATTTGCAAAAATAAAGGCTGAAAATCTGAATGCCATCGAAGTTTTGATTCGGGTCAGTCTGATTGTTTTCGAGGAGATGGGAAAATTCGATCCCAAATTAACATTTGAACTCAAAAAATATTACGAATCAATATTTAATCAGTTCATGGTTCGGAAGCAGAACCACATTTTCAACCTGATCAGCAAAAATATTGAAAAAGGCATTGCGGAAGGCTTATACCGGAAGGATCTGAACATTGAACTGGTAGCTGGTCTCTATGTCAGGAATTTAGTTCTGATGCACAACAAAGATTTTTGCATCGTCGAAAAAGTCACTTTCGTACAGGTTTTCGAGGTAATGTTTGAAAATCACATCCGGGCCATTTCGAATGCTGAAGGCCTCACCTATTTTGAAAAACGAAAAGCAGAAATTATACATTTTAACAACGAAAATATTAACCATTAAAGATTACAAAACATGTTCAGAAAACACAAACAGATTGTCCTGCTGATGACTATGTTCCTATGTGGAACGTGGTTTTCCGAAGCGCAGGAATCCCAGAAACTCACGCTCAAGGAGGCCGTCAACATGGCCTTGCAGCAAAACACCAACATCTTGAATTCGGACCTTGATCTGAAAATTGCTCAGAAGAAAGTTTGGGAAACGATGGCCTCAGGGCTTCCACAGATTAATGCGAAAGGAGCTTATTCGCACATTTTTAAAGTTCCTACCTTGAGCTTTGGTGGTAAAACCGTTTTGTCAAATACGAATGTTCCTTGGGATCCAACCACCCAGAGTGGAACAATGAGTTCGGTTTCACTTGCGAACGGAGAAAAGATTTACTTAAACAGTGAGCCAGGCACTCCGATTGAACTTGGTCTGAAGGACAATACTACCTTTGATCTTACGCTTTCCCAATTGATTTTCAGTGGATCATATTTTGTTGGATTGCAGGCAACCAAGGTTTATTATGGCCTGACAAAAGAAAATGCCGAAAAAACTAAACTTGATGTTATTGAGACGGTTACAAATACGTATAACATGATTAAGCTGGCCGAAGAAAGCCGGAAAATTTTGACTCAGAACCTCGAAAACATCAATAAAACATTGTTCGAAATTTCGGAAATGAACAAACAGGGTTTTCTCGAAAAAACAGATGTTGACCAACTGGAATTAACTGCAAACACCGTTCGAAATGCGATGAACCAGATTGACAGCAATTTGGATATGGGATACCGTTTGTTGAAAATTCAACTGGGAATAGAAGAAATCATAAAAGTTGAATTAAGTGACATTTTAGAATCGGACGAATCGCTTACCAAATCGAGCCTGCAATTGATAACTGAATCGTTCAATATTAATCAAAACGTGGATTATAAACTTATTCAAACTGCGGAGAAAGCGGCTAAACTCGAATTAGACCTATCCAAAACAGGCTTTATGCCAACCATCTCCGGCTATTACAATCACACCGAAAAATTGAAAACTCCAGCCTTCGATTTTGCACCAAAAGATTTAGTTGGTGTGAATTTGAGTTTGCCTATTTTCAGCAGTGGACAGCGCCTTTCAGTTTTAGCTCAGAGAAAGATGTCGCTGGAGAAAGCACAAAACACGACTAAATTAGTTTCAAGCAGCCTCTCGATGCAAGCCAGTCAATTTCAGAACGACCTGAAATTAAAGCTCGAAAAATATCAGAATCAGAAAAAAAGTAAGGAACTATCGGATGACATTTACCAACGTACACTTGAAAAATATAAACAAGGTATGACATCGAGTATGGATTTGATGACCAGTCAAAACCAATACCTGACCAACCTGACCAACTATTACCAGTGTATCTATGATTTGCAGGGATCGAAGTCTAAATTAGAAAAACTGTTCAATATCAATCAGGGACCGGTGATTCCGTAATCAGATTAAACAATTGTTTTCCAATACATTAAAATATTAATTAAAATAAAATAATACAAATGAAAAAGATTATCTATTATTCAGCGCTGATCGCTTTACTGGTTTCGTGCAGTGCGCCAACCGACAATAAAGCGGAGCTTGAAAAGCTGAAATCGCAACGCGAACAACTGAACGCTCAAATTTTAAAGCTCGAAGCCGAAGTCAATCCAAATGGAGTAGTTGCCGATGTAAAAGCGGTTTCAGTAAAAATTACTCAGGCTACTGAATGTGTTTTTAACCATTACATTCAGGTACAAGGTACGGTTGACGGGGATCAGAATATTGCCGTGAGCCCGCAAATGCCGGCCATTGTAACTGCTGTATATGTTACAGAAGGTTCAGTAGTGAAAAAGGGTCAGGTGCTTGCCGAACTTGATGCCTTAGTTTTAAAGCAATCGCTCGAAGAAGTGAATACGCAGTTGGCTTTGGCTACAAATATCTATGAAAAACAAAATGCGCTTTGGCAGAAGAAAATTGGCAGCGAAGTTCAATATCTGCAGGCTAAAGCCAGCAAAGAATCGATGGAAATGCGTGCCAATACCATTAAGGAACAATTGAAAATGGCAAAAATAGTTTCGCCTATCAGCGGTACGGTCGAAAGTGTTCCTTTGCGGGTAGGCCAAATGGCTTCACCCGGATTGCCGACTTCAACTATTCGGGTAATAAACATGAATGTTGCTAAAATTTCAGCTGACGTTGCCGAAACCTATTCCACACGAATTAAAGACGGAAACACGGCGCTGGTTAGTTTTCCTGATTTAGGCAAAGATATTGAAACTAAGCTGAACTTCACCAGTCGTTTTATCGACCCAACCAACCGCACGTTCAAGGTTGAATGCAAAATTTCTTCCAAAGATGCTGAACTGCGCGCCAATATGATTGCGTACATCAAAATAAAGGATTATACCAACCCGAAAGCATTTTGCATTCCTGTGAATTATATCCAGAACGATCAGGATGGTAAATTCATTTATATCGCCAAACAAAGCGGCAACGATTGGTCTGCCGAAAAAAGAATCGTCAAAACCGGTATGGATTACGACGGAACCATTGAGGTTCTGGAAGGTCTTATCGCCGGAGAAAAAATCGTAACTGCCGGATTTCAGAATCTGAACGCTGGTGAAAAAGTAGTTTTCTAATTTCAAAAATGACCACACATGTCGAAAGAAAACAAGTTTAAAGAATTTTTTGCAACGAGCTGGGCCATCGATAACCGGACAAGTGTTTACGTACTTGCGATTCTGATATCGGTACTCGGAATGATGAATTACTATTTTATACCGAAGGAACAATTTCCGCAGGTCATCATTCCATACATCGTTGTCAGCACAGCATACCCAGGCACTTCGCCCTCAGATATCGAAAATCTGGTTACCCGTCCAATCGAAAAACAATTAAAATCGATTTCGGATGTGAAGAAAATAACCAGTAATTCGGTTCCTGATTTCTCTTCAATCATTGTTGAATTTGATCCTAATTTATCGATCGAAACAGCCAAACAGCGTGTTCGTGATGCTGTTGACAAATCGAAAAGTGATCTTCCGACGGATTTGCCTGCGGAGCCTTCGATTATGGATATCGATATTTCAGCAATGCCAGTGATGTACCTCAATATTTCAGGAAATTACGACCTGGATAAACTGAAACATTATGCCGAAATAACTCAGGATAAAATTGAAGGCCTGAAAGAAATTACCAGGGTTGATATTGTAGGAGCGCTTGATCGTGAAATTCAGGTGAACGCCGACATTTTCAAAATGCAGGCCGCCAAGGTCACATTTAGCGACATTGAACGTGCCGTTGCGATGGAGAACATGACCATTTCAGGTGGTATTTTAACCAATAACGGTGTCCGGAATACCGTCCGTATCAAAGGACAATTTGCTGATGTACAAACCTTGAAAGATATTGTAGTACATTCATCGAGTGGTGCTTTCGTAAAACTGAGCGATGTTGCGGATATAAAAGACAGCCATAAGGAACAGGAAAGCTTTGCCCGTCTCGACGGTAAAAATGTGATCACCCTGAATGTTATCAAAAAGAATGGAG
This sequence comes from uncultured Prolixibacteraceae bacterium, assembly GCA_903834475.1. GTDB lineage: Bacteria > Bacteroidota > Bacteroidia > Bacteroidales > Prolixibacteraceae > Aquipluma. Next base: position 58,497 of record CAILJH010000114.1, read on the forward strand.
CAAATTTGCTGGATGCTTCTGATCAGATTAAAGAAATTGTTGACGAACTGAAAGCCCGTGAATTTCCAAAGGGCATGGAGGTTACCGTCACAGGTGACCAAAGCCGGCACACAAGGAATACGCTCGAAGAACTGAACAATACAATTATCATTGGATTTATCCTGGTTACCATTGTTTTGATGTTCTTCATGGGAATTACCAATGCATTCTTTGTTGGTTTGTCGGTACCATTATCCATCTTTGTGGCCTACCTGGTCCTTCCCGGACTTGGTTATACCATGAACATGATCGTAATGTTTGCGTTCATCTTTGCTCTGGGAATTGTAGTTGACGATGCCATTGTGGTCATCGAAAACACCCACCGTTTGCACAAGTTTAATCCTGACATCAATATTGCTGCTAAAAAAGCTGCGGGCGAAGTATTTCTGCCCATCTTATCGGGTACACTGACTACTCTGGCACCATTCTTCCCATTGGCATTCTGGCCCGGAATCGTAGGTCAGTTCATGCATTACCTGCCAGTTACTTTGATTATTACGCTATTCGCTTCCCTTTTTGTCGCCTACGTATTCAATCCTGTTTTCGCTGTTTCGTTTATGAAACACGAATATGATCATGAATTTCAGGATGGAAGTGGCTGGAGACGCATGAAAAGGATCATGATTGTTATGCTCGTATTTGCAGCAGTATTCTATGCCACGAAAGTATATGGACTGGCCAACTTCCTGGTATTTGGTGTACTGATGATACTTCTTTTCCATTTTGCACTAAAGAAAATGATTTCGAACTTTCAGGAAAAAATATGGCCCGGAATCATGGCGATATATGAAAGACAACTGCGCATGGTGCTGAAAGGCGGACGTCCGGTTTGGATATTGGGAGGAATGATTGCGCTGTTCTTCATTACCATTTTCCTTACTGGAATGGTTAAACCAACCGTATTGTTTTTCCCGAATAACGACCCGAATAACATTTACGTGTACATCAAAATGCCTGGTGGAACTGATCAGAAAGTAACCGACAGCATCACCAGTGTAGCTGAACAACGTGTTTATAAAGTCATTGGAAAAAATAATCCTGATGTCGAGTCAATCATTTCGAACGTAACAATTGGTGCTGAGGAACAAGGTTTTGCATCTACCGGAACTCCTTTTAACAAGGGTAAAGTGTCCATTAACTTTGTGGAGCATAAATTTCGTACCACCGGTATGAGTACAACTCAATACCTTGAATTGCTTCGTAAAGAAGTTGGAAATATTCCCGGCGCCCAAATTTCAGTCGATAAAAACAGCAGCGGACCGCCAACCGGAAAGCCTATCAATGTTGAGATTACAAGCGAGAATATGGAAGACCTGGTTGCCGATGCCGATGCGTTCCGCGATCACATCAAATCGATGAATATTCCGGGTATAGAAGAATTGAAAACCGATTTTGAGATGAATTCTCCTGAAATCCTGGTTCAGATTGACCGTGACCGCGCTCAGCGCCTTGGAATTTCCACCGGACAGATTGGACTGGAGATTCGTACCGCCTTGTACGGGAAAGAAATTTCGAAACTGAAACAGGATGAAGATGAATATCCGATCATGCTTCGTTACCAGAAGGTTACCCGCGATAACATCAACGCTTTGGTGAACTTGCTGATTACTTACCGGGATATGAATACCGGCATCTTGCGCAGTATTCCACTTTCGACCGTGGCCAAAATTGATTACACCTCCTCGTATGCCGGAATCAAGCGGCTCAATCAAAAACGTGTCATAACGGTCTATTCAAACGTACTGTCAGGTTATTCAGCCAACGATATTGTTCCAATCATCAAACAGGAAGCAACGAAATTCACACTTCACGAAGGCACAAACATCAAGTTGACCGGAGAACAGGAAGATCAGGCTGAAACTGCTAAATTCCTCCTGAAAGCCATGATTATTGCCTTGGGAGCGATCTTCTTTATCCTGATTACCCAATTTGGCTCGGTCAGCAAATCGCTGATCATCCTGAGTGAGGTTATCTTCAGCATCATCGGTGTTTTGCTTGGAGTTATGATTTTCCGCATGGATCTCGTAATCATGATGACCGGACTGGGAGTTGTTGCTCTTGGAGGTATTGTCGTCCGAAACGGGATATTGATTGTTGAGTTCATCGATTCCAAGAAGAAGGAAGGAATTCCGACCAGACGGGCCATTATCGAAGGTGGAAAAACCCGTATGACGCCGGTAATCCTTACTGCGACTGCAACCATGCTTGGCTTGGTTCCTTTGGCCGTTGGTATGAACATCAACTTCACCACCATGTTTACCGAACTGAATCCGCACATCTATTTTGGCGGAGACAATGTGGCATTCTGGGGACCATTGGCCTGGTCAATCATCTTTGGATTGAGCTTCGCTACATTCCTGACCCTAATGTTCGTTCCTGCTTTGTATGAGTTGGACTACACCATCAAGTTGAAAATGGCCAAAAAGAGAAATCTGAAACGGATTAAAGCGTTGAAGAAGTAAGGATTTCCGATTTTCGTCTATAAAAAACGGCGGAAAGGGTAACTTTTCCGCCGTTTTTCTATTTGATTTATCCAACTCATTGAGGAAGTTCAAATTTTGGAACAAAGAATTGGTAGAGAATTATTTACTTCTTAACCCATCCTTCAATTTCCTTTATGAGTTCTTCTATATCAGTCAGTTTGCCGTTATTTGAATCAAGAAGCGATTGGTCAATTCCATTATAGAACTCAACTAAAGTCATCGGGTAGAAGTCTTTTTCATTACTTCTACTCTTTTCCTTTTTAAGCATTTTTTCGAAGCGATCCACAATATCCTCATTTTGAATAGTGAGAAATTCTCTCACAAAAGTCAATTTTCGAGTCTGTAAATCCATTTTTATTTTTTCGTAAAAAAAAATTCCCGATAAAAACACTTGAATATTTTTATACTATTCCAATCGATGGATTAGTTTTAATTCAATAGTCCCTCAGCATTTTTATGCAGCCCATATTCGAATAACTGGTGGAAACAGTAATGATGAGGTTTAGCCCGGAACGGGCGAAATATGATAGCCCGGGGCAAGTGAGGTACGAACGTCGCCCCGGGTTGGAAAGAAAAAAGAAACCCGTCCGCGTGAATGCGCTAATCAAGGCAAATATCTCATTTCGGACGGAATTGTGCGGCCTTCAAAAAAGTAGTTACATAATAGAATGTTCTCAATTTCTCACATTGTCTTCCAAAAATGCTTCTATGGTTTTGGCATCAATTATTGGCTTGAAAAACTCAATGTCGTCTTTCGATTATTAGGAACAAAATAAAAGTCCGTTATCTTTGTTTTCAACAAGTACAAATCGACGAAAACATGATAAATAAAATCCTGACTCTGACCGCTATTTCACTCCTGCTATTTGCTTTCAAAAGTGATAAAAAAGCCTACCAGATCTTTGATGACAAAGGAAAAGAGATGCATTATTCTCAACTACTGGAAGCTGCAAAAGAGGCCGATGTGATTCTTTTTGGCGAATTCCATGAAAATCCGATCGATCATTGGCTGGAACAGGAACTTGCCAAAGATCTCTTTTCAGAAAAAAAGAACAACCTTGTTTTGAGTGCTGAAATGTTTGAGTCGGATGACCAGATCACGCTCGATGAATACCTTTCGGGATCAGTTTCAGAAAAAACCCTGAAAGACGAGGCCAAACTATGGACCAATTTCCCGAGCGACTATAAACCTTTGCTGGATTTTGCAAAGAAAAATAAACTGCATTTTGTTGCAGCCAATATTCCACGACGTTATGCGAGCATGGTCTACTCCAAAGGATTATTGAAATTGGACAGTATCAATCCGGAAGCCAAAAAATGGATCGCTCCGCTGCCGATAGCTTATGATAGCACCCTCCAGTGTTATGCTGATATCTTCAAAAAAGCTGAAGGTCACGGCGGGCAAAATCTGCCCAAATCGCAGGCGGTCAAAGATGCGACCATGGCATACTTTATCCTGAAAAACTGGTCTGCAGGAAAAACACTGATTCACTTCAACGGATCGTACCACAGCGACAATCATCAGGGAATAGTATGGTACCTCAAAAAATCCAATCCGTCTCTAAAAATAGTAACCATCGGAGCTGCGGAACAGAAGGAACTTGATGAGCTGGATAAGGAAAGCCTTGGACAAGCCGATTTTATTATTTGCACACCTGAATCGATGAGCAAGTCATACCGGCCATAAGATTTTCAGTTTTCATATTGCTGAAATTTTCTGAAGACTTCGCATCAATACAATCCGGAATTTTCTGTAACTTTCAGTAATTCAAACCTACTGAATATCCGGAATAATGAATACTCCAATCCTCTTCTACCTGACCGAACTTCTTTTTCCACGGCTTTGCGTGGTTTGCGGCGACAAGCTGATTGAGCAGGAAAATTGGATTTGCCTGCATTGTTTGCACCATATTCCGCGCACCAACTTCCATCTGGAAACTGAAAACCGGGTGGCACAATTGTTCTACGGACGGGTAGAAATTGAATACGCAACTTCCTTCTTTTATTTCAGCAAAGGCAGCAAATACCAATCATTGTTGCATAACCTGAAATACAAAGGAATGAAGGAATTGGGTGAAGAAATCGGGAAACATTTCGGAATTGATTTGATGCAATCGCCTCAATTTTCTTCGGTGGATGTGATTTGTCCGGTTCCGCTTCATCCGCAAAAAGAGAAGAAACGCGGCTACAACCAAAGCTGGTGGATTGCTTCAGGAATTGCCGGCCAAATGCAAAAAGAATTGTCGGATGATAACCTGAAACGAATAACCGCTACCGAAACACAAACCCGAAAAACACGGTTCGAACGCTGGCAAAATGTTGAAGGGATTTTTGAACTCTTTCATCCTGAAAAATTTTCAGGAAAACATATTTTGCTAGTTGATGATGTTGTCACAACCGGATCAACGCTGGAAGCCTGCGCCCAGGCTATTCTTTCCAAAACCGATGCCAAAGTGAGTATAGCCACGCTTGCCACGGCCTGAAAAAACTATTCAAAAAAATGAGGAACAAACCGGCTGGTATTGTTTGTAATCAGTCCGTCTGATTCGCGGATGCCCATTCCGGCAGGTTCTCCGCCAATCAGCCAGCTACCGATTACCGGATGATTGCCACCAAAATCGGGTAAGGCAGCATATTGCTGGTAAATATATCCTTCGCTTCCATATTCACCTCCGGTTTTTTCAACTGATTTGCCATTGACCCAGATATCCACATTGGATCCTTCGCGCGAATAGATGGGCTTTTCAACAAAGTCACCGGACAATGGACGGGTAGTTTTGCATGGAAGAATATATGGCGATCGTGGGAAAAGATCGTGGAGCACGGTCAGGATCATTTTGTTTGAAAGGATCATTTTCCAGGCAGGTTCGATCCACCAGCATTTTTCACGGGTAGTGATGAGTTCCGGACCAAATTCTTCAGCCAGCATCCATTCGTAAGGATAAAGTTTAAAAATGGTTTCAATTTCTTCAAACTGGTCGTCGGCAAAACCTTGCTTTTGAGTATCGAAGCCCAATTGATTCATGTATAGAAACCGGGTATCCAATCCGGCCTGCTGAGCGACATCTTCCATATATTTTACAGTCATCAAGTCTTCGAGGCTATCTTCGGTGCAACAGAAATGCATCCGGTTCGATTTCATCCATCCGCGAATCACCTTGTAATGAGCGATGAGCTTTTCATGAATGGAATTGAACTGATCGGCTTTCGGTTTTACATTCTGAAGCCAGTACCATTGAATGACAGACGATTCGAGCAATGAAGTGGGCGTATCGGCGTTAAATTCAAGTAGCTTGATCGAACCGTTGTTGTACGACAAATCCATTCTTCCATAGAGCGATGGCTGATCTTCGAACCACGACCACCGGATCAATTCAGCAAATTTCCGGTCAATGAAAAACCGGTCGTACCATTCACGTTTAATCACGTATTCAACAGCTTCGCAACACATTGAAAAAATTTCGGAAGTGGCTTTTTCGATCGACAAAATCTCGGCTTCAGTAAAGGAATAGGCCGCATTTTCTTTCCAGTAGTTCCCGCCTTCGTTGAACAAAAACCCTTGCTGAACAATCGTGTTCTGCCAATCGGGTCGGGGTGAAATTTCTATTCGTTTCATAGGAATTATTCAGATGCAGATGAGCCATGTGCGCTGGAACCAAAGCCTCCGGTGCGAATATGAGCAGGAACATGTCCGGGTGTGCGGATTTCGCTGATTGTTGAAGGCTGATATCTTCCGGGGTTGATCATGCCATTTGTCAGCAGAAACCAACCCATGCCGTAATGCCGGTAGTGCTGGTCGTTAATCAGCGTATCACGGGTTTTACCAGTATGGTCAGCTCCTGTGATCCATTCATCCTTTTCCTTGGGCTGATCCGAACAAGAACTAATGGCTGCCAGTAATACTGCTCCAAGCAGGATTGAAGTTGAACGTTTCATCTATTTGTTTGGTTAAGAAAGCTAAAGATAACTGAAATCTACCTGCGATCCAACCTTTTCAGACAGTTCATCAGCGAACGCGAGTTGTGGTAATTGCCTTTCCATATTTGTGCCTTCATGGCCAGCTTCTGACCCGGCTCTTTATCAATTCCACCGGCATACCAATCGCCATGTTCATGATCAATCAGGTAGGTTTTAATGTAATCCCATTGCTTCAGGAATAACGATTTGTAATTATGCGGGTCCGCTGGAAAAAGGTCAGCCATCATCAGCAGCGAATTCAGTCCTTCGGCCTGTGCCCACCAGTTCTTGGTGTTGTTGATAATCGTCACCTTTTCCTGATTTCTGAAATAATAACCAGCCTCATAAAATCCACCAACAGCATTATCCCAGCCAGTTTCGATGGAATGATCAACCATTTTTTTTGCTTTCCGGAGTGTAATTGAATCGTTTTTTAAACCGGCAACTTCCGAAGCTTCAAGCATCAGAAAAGCTGTTTCGACATCGTGCCCATACGAAATATGATCGTTCTGCCAATGTTTTTTCCGGACAACTTCTGCCGAATCGCGGTACGAAACCGGCGACAAATCCGCATTCAGGAACAATTGCAGGTAGCCTTTCGGATGAGTTATTTGATCACGGATAAGGTACAGCATCATCAGCAGTCGCTCTTTCACCACCGCATCGGGCCAAACCTGATACAAGGCGGTTAATGCTTCGAGCAGATGAATGGAACTGTTCTGATCTTTTGGAGGAACACCGTTCAGTCCGCTTTTTAAGGGAGTGCCATCGGCTTCCAGAAACTGGAAGTAACCGCCAAACTGAGGATCGTAACTGTGCCGGTCGAGCCAAAGGAATGCCTTTTTTGCAAGTGAAAGTGCGGTAGTATCTCCTGAAACCCGGGCGTAGGTTGACAATCCGTAGATGGCAAATGCATTTCCATAGGCATCTTTCATAATCCGGTCGGTTTTAGCTGACTTTAATACATTTCCTTCCCGGTCAACCAGGTTGAAAAATCCACCCAACTTCGAATCCCACATTTTGTCTTTCAGAAACCGGAATCCATGATTAGCGATTTTCAGGTAATGAGCTTTTTTTTCAGGATAAAATTCTGCAGCCGAGGAACAGGTATAGATATGGCGCGACTGGGTAACGATCATCTTGTTCTGAGGACCTTTCATGTCCCATTTATAGTTGAAATCGCTCAAAAAACCTCCTGAAATACTGTCTATCGTTCGCGGATACCAGACATCGAGCAGTTGTTTATTCAGTGATTCAGATATTTCTGCGCTGACTTTTTCATTGTTCTCAACGGTCCTTTTTTCAGGACCAGAACAGGATAAAAACAGATAAAGCAATAGCAAGATTGGGTTTAATTTGGTTCTCATCGGTATCGTCTGGTTTAGAATTTATTCCACTTTTCTTTTTCCTTCGGAGTTGAGCATCAGAAATCGATCCGGTAAATGACAGTGGTATTCAACACATTATTGAATTGGTTGTCTCTCCAATAGTACAAACTAAGACCAGGTATTGTCTGGCGCATCGGCAGCACCGAATAAGCACCGCGCATATCAACAAACAAACGGTCAGTCATTTTAAACCTGAATCCAATCATGGCCTCCAGGTCAAATGCTTTGAACGGATGTTGGTCTTGAGGAGGAAACTTTCCGTAGTCGTTATATTCTGTGCCACGAATAAGATACCCGGCCGACATTCCAACAAGTAGTGAGATTCTTTCGCCTGTGCGAATTCCCAGATAGATCGGCATTTCTGCATAGTTCAAGCGCATGATGTATTTGATCTGCCCATTGGTGGCGAGCGAATCCACATTCCGGCTTCCTTTTTGGGCAAACTTCAATTCCATAGCCGCAAAAACGCTTCTGGTTAGGTTGGTCTGTGCATAACCCCCGAGCACTATACCTGCTTTGTGATATCCGCTGTAGTTATCACCATCCACTTGCGTCGCATTCAGACCGCCAAGCAGTCCGCCTTCAAAACGTTGAGAATAGGACAACATCGTAGAAATTCCCAACAAAAACAGAATCAGGTAAATTTGTTTCATATGAATTCTATTAATTTTTCCTTCAAAATCTGAACTCCTTTTCCGGCCTTTTCCTGAATGTATTCTACTTCCCGATGACTTACTGAAGGACGTTCAGGATCAATTACAAAAATCGGGGTTTCTTTTGAGGTGTAATTCAAAAGCCCTGCTGCCGGATAAACATTCAGGGAAGTCCCGATGACCAACAGTATATCAGCATTCTGAACAATTGGAATCGCCTCGTCCATAGCCGGAACAGCCTCGCCAAACCAGACGATATGCGGCCGGAGCTGGCTGCCTTTGGCACACAACTGTCCAAATTTCAATTCCCAGCCATCCATGTCGTAAATCAGCGATTCGTCAACCGAACTGCGTGCCTTTTTTAATTCCCCATGCAGATGCAGAACCGATGAGCTGCCAGCCATTTCGTGTAAATCATCTATGTTTTGGGTGATGATTTGAACCTCAAAATCCTTTTCCAGATCTACCAGTCCGCGATGGCCTGCATTAGGTTCTGATTCGTACAATTGCTTTCGCCGGTCGTTGTAAAAACGCATCACCAATTCCGGATTTCGGGACCAGGCTTCAGGAGTCGCCACTTCGCTCACATCATATTCTTCCCATAACCCACCCATATCGCGAAAAGTTCGGATACCACTTTCCTGACTTATGCCTGCTCCTGAAAGAATGACCAGCTTTTTCTTCATGGTATCTTATTTTTTTATCTCCAATTTTTGATCCGAAGCCCTCCGGTATCCGTGAACCAGCATATTTCCCTTTTTAGACACATCCACAATCACATAGCTATTGTTTTTGGCACCGTTGCCTTCAACCGCCGAAATAAAGGAATAATAATGAATGTGTTTGATCAGGGAATGCCTTTCGGAGTTAACGTGCCCTTCAAATACACATAGGACTTTTCCGGATTGCTCAAATATTTTCCGGACCTCAGGCGCATTTTGAGCACTTTTTTTCATTCCTTTTGAATCACCAAGCAACTGATGAATGAAAACTATTGCCGGAAGCTGATTTGTTTCCAGATCTTCCTTCAGCCAATTGACCTCGACTTCGGGTATCCAGGATTCCGCTCCACGAAAACTATCCTGATTATAGTCTTTTCCATCTCTGGTGAAATTACCGTCCAATACGATAAAATGAAAGCCTTTCCGGTTGAACGAATAGTAATTTTTATCTTTGGAAATTCCAGTGTTTTCAACCCTTTCCAGAAATTGGGTTTTGGTTATACCATCCATGTCATGGTTTCCAAGCACATGATAAGTCGGCCCGTTAAACTGATGAAAAACCGATTCAACATCCGTCAAATATTTCAAGGTATTCGCTTCATTCGGAACCTCATCCTCATCTTTAAAATCCCCCAACTCAACAACAAAGTCAACCTTTTCCTGATTCATCCGGGAAATGAACTCATTCAACTTTCCGAGCGATTGGCTATAATAGCGCTCCCTGGCAGTCTCACGATCGGCATAATGGACATCTGTAATCAATCCAAAGCGAACCACTGGTTTTTTCATGCCTTTTGCCATTAAACTCATGGAAATCAACAAGGACAAGGCTACAATACCAATGAATCCATGGAATTGGCGTCTGGAGAAAGTCATCTTTTTTAGCATTTCCAATTAAATTTATTCAACCAAAGATAAGAATTAAACATTTGTGCCTCCACTTCAATCCAGGAACCATGCAATTCATCCAACAGGCTAAAATCTTTTTGAACAAAACAAGAATATACGACTCAGTTCAATATCTTTGGGAAATATACAGCGTTTTCCATCATAAGAAAATACTTTCGTTAACTATTTTTTAATCCATTGTTTACCAATGAAATGAGCAATCCATCCATACAGACTTTATCGTTCATCTTCGATAACGATACCGATCATATTCTGTTACACCAAATTTCAGGTGAAGGTCCGCTGAAGCGAAAACATTCAGGAATAAAAGGCTGCCCAGGCTTATTGGAAGACCTGAACAACGCGGCTATCCGCAGCATAGTTGAAGCTACTGGTCTAAATGTATTGGACGCCGTTCTGCGCGGAGTGATCAAAACTATTCAGGAAGAAACACAAAACTCTGTCATCTATTTTGTGTTCGAATCGGACAAATTCTACGGTGAACTGGAAAACAAATTGCCGGGACGCAAGAATTGGGTGGATATCCTGAATATTTTTAACCTCGAAATGGAAGGACTGGTTCAGGAGCTGATGCCCACCCTGTTGGACGGAGAAAGCTTTTTCGAAGGAACTGTTCATCTGAACATTCAGGAAGAAGTTGTCAGTTCTGATATCCGGATTTGCAACGGAATGTAGGTAATCCGACCAATCCACATATTCGTTTCACGGTTTAAATTTTTACATTTGCAGCTATGATCGATCCTTCTACCATCGAGCGGATACTGGATGCTGCTAACATTTCGGATGTTGTTTCAGAGTTTGTTACCCTCAAAAAACGTGGTGTCAACCAACTGGGACTGTGTCCTTTTCACAACGAAAAGACACCTTCGTTTACCGTCTCGCCGGCCAAAGGAATTTTCAAATGCTTTGGCTGCGGAAAAGGTGGCAATTCGGTCAATTTTGTGATGGAGCTCGAACAACTCAGCTATCCGGATGCGTTGCGCTGGCTGGCCAAAAAATTTCACATCGAAATTGAGGAAAAGGAAGAATCGCTGGAAGAAAAGCAACTGAAAGACGAGCGCGAAAGCATGATGATCGTTTCAGGGTTTGCACAAAAATATTTCAGCCGGTATTTGCTGAAGGAAAACGAAGGTCGCACCATTGGGCTGAGTTACCTTCGTGAACGGGGAATTCGCGACGACATTATTACCAAATTCGAACTGGGTTTTTGTCCCGACGGGAAAGATATTTTTACTCAGGCTGCCCAGCGCGAAGGCTACAAAATGGATTTTCTGGAAAAAACCGGCCTCACCATAAAACGTGAAGACTGGATTCGTGACCGCTTTGGCGGACGCGTGATGTTTCCGGTTCACAACGTGGCCGGACGGGTAATCGCTTTCGGTGGTCGAACACTGACCAACGATAAAAAAGTAGCCAAATACCTGAACTCACCAGAATCTGAAATTTATCACAAAGGCCGCACACTTTACGGCATTTACCAGGCCAAGCGCGACATTACCAAGCTCGACAAATGTTTCTTAGTTGAAGGATATACCGATGTGCTGTCGTTTCATCAGGCCGGAATCGAAAACGTGGTGGCCTCTTCAGGAACATCGCTCACCATCGATCAGATCAGGCTGATCCGGCGTTTTACGCCTAACATTACGATTGTTTACGATGGAGATGATGCAGGTATCAAGGCTTCGCTTCGTGGAATCGATATGGTTCTGGAAGAAGGAATCAACGTGAAAGTTTTGCCTTTGCCACGCGGCGAAGATCCCGATTCGTTTGCCCGTTCGATGAGCGCCGGTGAGTTGACCGAATACATCAAAAAGAACGAAACCGACTTTATCAAGTTCAAGACACAGCTCCTGATGGGAAGCGTTGAAAACGACCCGGTTTCGAAAGCCAAGCTGATTAACGAAATTGTACATTCCATTTCTGTTATTCCCGATACCATCACACGCACCATATACATCAAGGAATGCAGCCGCTTGATGGATGTTCAGGAAGCAGTTCTGTACTCAGAAATCCGGAAAATTCAGAACAGACAATCTGAAGATCATACCCGGAAAGAACTTCAGGAAATTCAGGTTCAGGCCGCAAAACCAGTAGCTCCGGTTTCTGAAAAGAAAATATCCAATCCATTTGAAACCGAAGAACGGGAAATCATCCGGATTCTTCTGAAGCATTTCCATAATGAAGCCTTTGAATTTGAAGATGAAGAAACGCACCAGATCAGTAAATATTCCGTTGGATCCTATGTACTGAATGACTTGCAAAACGATGGACTGGTTTCAGTTAATCAATGGGTCCGGGAAATTTTGAAGACCATGGAAGAAAACCTGGATAACAAGGATTTTGACCCGATTAAATATTTCACCCAGCATCCCGATTCGGAAATCAGTCAGTATGCCAGTAACCTGTTGTCCGAAAAACACATTCAAAGCAAACGATGGAGCCGCGGCGGCGCATTTGTTGAAAGTGAAAGCGAATTGTTGTACCTTCTTGTGCCAAAACTGGTTCAGGAATATAAACTGAAGAATGTAAAGCTATTGTTGAAGAAACTCGAACA
>CAILJH010000115.1 GCA_903834475.1 uncultured Prolixibacteraceae bacterium
AAATGAAATCGGGATTGGTAGGGTTCAATAAAGAATCTGTAGACTTTACTGCGTTCCCGAAAGGCATGTATGTGGTAAAACTCGCCGATGGTGTAAAACAACAATTTGTTAAAATTGTGAAAGAATGAGGAAATCGTGTATACAAGTCCGGGTGCGAATTTGAGTCGTATGCAGACTTATTAATCCCTATTGGAACTCTTCCATGATTGGCGAAAAACCAGTCAGGGCTTCACTTGGAGTGAAACCCTGACTAACCCATAATCCGTAACGTGCCTGGTGGCTGAGCTTTTGGCGTGAGCTTTGTCGAACGCCTATACACTGTTCATCGCCTCTACCGGATCGAGCCGGGAGGCCGAAAGTGCAGGAATGAAACCGGCCAGAATACCAATCACTCCGGAAATGGTTAATCCCAGGATAACATTTGACAAAGTCAGAGAAATGGTCATGCTCGAGGCAGCGCTGAAGATGAGAGTTCCTATAAAGACAAGGATCAGCCCAATAAAACCGCCCATTAGCGAAAGAACCATTGCTTCGAAAATAAACTGGGTCAGGATGAAGTATTTTTTTGCTCCGATGGCTTTTTGTATTCCGATGATTTTTGTCCGCTCTTTCACCGACACAAACATGATGTTGGCAATTCCGAATCCGCCGACTAAAATACTGAACCCGCCGATAATCCATCCGGCCAGATTGAAAACCTTGAAAAAGATGTCAAAGCGGTTCGAAATCAGGCTCACTTCGTTTATCGCGAAATCGTTTTCTTCCATTGGTTTGAGCCGGTGCAAAGTTCTCATGATTCCTTCCAGTTCGGCCACAAACTCGTCTCGGTCGGCATCTGGTTTGGCTTTCACATTAATGGTTTGCCCCTGGTCGCGATCGCGCACATCCACCATATTCATGGCATATATCACCGGAATATGAACCCGTTTGTCCATACTGGTACCAAACATGTCGGTGCCTTTTTTTGTATATACGCCAATAATCTGGAAACGGTGTCCCTGCATTTTAATCATTTTTCCAATCGGGTCGTTCTGATCAAAAAGTTTGGTTGCCAGTTCGCTTCCAATGATAGCCAGACTGGCGCCCGAATTCGATTCCGACTCAGTAAAATAACGGCCTTTTTCTATTTCCAGGCTCCAGGTATTGATTAATTCGTGGGTAGTTGCCAACACTTCGGTGTTTTCTGCCTTGCTGTTTTCGTATTGCACAGTCCGGTTAAAACCGAAAAAGAAAACTGCATCCTGAATGTTTCTTGACCTGCGAATCAGTTCCTCGGTTTCTTCGATGTTTGGTTCCGGGCGGTTCAGGTATTTCCACCAGGGATATTCCGATTCGCCTTCAGGAGGTGCCCATGGCCATTTCTGAATGTAAACCATGTTGCTTCCCAGCGAATTCAGGCTGTTCCGGATGTAATTTTCCAGCGAATCGATCACTGTAAAAACCGAAATAATGGCAAAAATACCGATGGTTATCCCCAACAGCGAAAGAAAAGTACGCAGTTTGTTCCCCTGAAGGGAATTGTATGCGAACGAAAAACTCTCCAATATTAATCTGGTTAATAGCATTTTCTTCGGTTTGAATGGTAAAGATAACAATCCTGAATCTCAAAATTAGTTGCGATTTTCTGAAAAGATTACAGATTTCAGGAAAAATTGAGAAAATAAATGGAATTTCCAATGTTACAATAAGCTTAATTAGTCAGATCCGTAGGGGAAAAAATCAAGCTGTTTTATTATCTTTGAGCCCAAATTAGAAACGGACTATAGATGAAGGACTTGAAAAAGATAAAATCGGCCTTAATTTCAGTTTATCACAAAGATAAACTGGATGAGATCGTGAAGAAATTACATGAATTAAACGTTACTCTATATTCAACCGGCGGAACACAATCATTCATTGAAGAGTTGGGAATTCCGGTTATCCCTGTTGAAGAACTGACCAGCTATCCTTCCATATTGGGTGGACGCGTGAAAACCCTGCACCCGAAGGTTTTCGGCGGAATTCTGAACCGGCGGGACAACGCAGGCGACAAGCAACAAATTGCCAAATACGAAATTCCTGAAATTGACCTGGTTATTGTGGACTTGTACCCGTTCGAAGAAACAGTCGCTTCAGGAGCA
>CAILJH010000116.1 GCA_903834475.1 uncultured Prolixibacteraceae bacterium
AAGCTACTATTTATACCGACCGGGAAAAACTCTATGCCATTTTCACCAACCTCGTTAAAAATGCCATTAAATACACCGATCAAGGTTCCATCGAATTTGGCTACCAGTTGACCGATGTAGAGACGCACAGCCTTGCGTCTCTACAAGATACCGAGTCTATGCTGGAATTTTACGTGAAAGATACAGGCATTGGCATTCACTCCGACAGGCACAAAGCAGTTTTCGAGCGTTTTGTTCAGGCCGACATATCCGACTCGCGGGCCTATCAGGGTGCCGGACTGGGATTATCCATTGCGAAAGCCTACGTCGAAATGCTTGGTGGTAAAATCAGGGTAGAAAGCGAATCCGGAAAAGGATCCACATTTTATTTTACTCTTCCCTATCCTGGTGTTCCGAATGAAATAATTGCTGTGGTGAATGATAATCAAGCAATAGCAACAAACCTTCAGATGCGAAAACTGAAAATACTGATTGCTGAAGATGATGAGTCATCAAAACTTTTGCTTAACATTTCAATGAAGCCAATTTGCAAAGAAGTGATAAAAGTTATCACCGGAGCTGAAGCGGTTGAAGCCTGCCATAATCATCCGGATATTGATCTGTTGCTGATGGACATTCAGATGCCCATAATGGACGGATATGAAGCCACCCGTCAGATCAGGCAATTCAATCAAAAGGTCATCATTATCGCACAAACAGCTTTTGGACTAAATGGCGACAGAGAAAAAGCAATTGAGGCCGGATGCAACGATTATATATCCAAACCCATTGATAAAGGGCAATTGCATACCGTGATACAAAAACATTTTAAGAATTAGTCCAGTGGATATTGACATTGGAACATAAAAATGGATGGAAATGGGAAAACTGATTTATGCCATATTATCGAACAAAGCAGATTCGGAGAAGATAAATGCACTACTGTCAGGAATGAAGGGAATTGCGGACGCAGACTTTGCTGCAATTTCTTTTGATCAGATTTCGGCGGTTGTCAGCGAGATCGAAAAAGCCGGTTTAATTGCCAACCAGGACAATGCTTTTGCTTTTGCAAAGGTGATTGAAATTCTGGAACAGCAGTTCCCCTTGCTTCCCATGCGGTTTGGCTCCATCATGGAATTATCCGGTTCAGTTCAGCAAATGCTCGAACGCAACTATCCTGAATTTCAGAATAATCTTCAGAAAGTGGAGAATAAAAGTGAATTCGGTCTGAAAATATTTTGTGATTCCGAAAAAGTGAAGGAAAGCCTGAGGTCAAAATCAGCCGGCGGCAACTCCTCTCCCACCAAGCCGGAACCGGAAATTAAAAAATCGGTGTATATCGAGTACGTGAATAAAAAACTGGCAGAACACCGGTTAGAAGAACTACTTGTCAACTATGTTGACTCAGTCATTGCAGAGTTTACCGGCAAATTGATTCAATGGAAAGCAGTGTCTAAAATCAAAAAAATGGCCACCGCAAGCATTTTGGTTGATGCAGTTTTTTTATTGGAAAAGGAAATGGAAAGCCAATTGGTTCAGGAAATTACCGGTTTACAAAGCCGGCA
>CAILJH010000117.1 GCA_903834475.1 uncultured Prolixibacteraceae bacterium
TTCGCTGAAAGCTGATATTGAAGTGGAGAAAACGCTGATTCGCAAAACAGAAGTTCGTGCACCATTCGACGGCGTTATCGGATTGCGGAATGTGAGCGTAGGTGCAATTGTAACGCCTTCGACCTTACTTGCAACCATTCGTACTGCCAATAAATTGAAACTTGACTTCTTTGTTCCGGAAAAATATTCTGCTGAAATTCAGCAGGGCATGAAAGTGAAATTCAGCTTGTCGAACAGTGACAAACTCTATGATGCCACCGTTTTGGCTACTGAGCAGGGCATTGACGATGCGACCCGCAACCTGAAAGTTAGAGCAGTAGTGAGTGGTCAATCTAAAGAATTACTGGCCGGTGGTTTTACTAACGTTCAGCTTCGAATGAGGGAAAACAACAATGCGCTGATGATTCCGACTCAGGCCATTATTCCTCAGGAAGAAAACAAAATGGTAATTGTGGCACGCGGCGGAAAAGCCAAATTCATAAAAGTAAAAACAGGTGTAAGAAAATCTTCATCAGTAGAAATTACAAAAGGAATTGAAGTTGGTGATACTATTGTTACTTCCGGTTTACTTTTCCTGAAGGAAGGTGCTAAATTATCTTATTCTACAGTAAAATAACATGACTATATCAGATATTGCACTAAAACGACCTGTAGGCTCGATTGTGCTCAGCCTTTTGATTATTTTGCTGGGTGTGGTGGGCTATAATTTTCTGGCTGTGCGACTTTATCCGGCTATCGACCCACCGGTAATTACCGTTCAAACATCCTATACTGGTGCCAATGCAGAAGTCGTTGAATCACAGATTACCGAACCGCTTGAAACTACCATTAATGGTATTGAAGGTGTAAAATCAATCACTTCACAGTCAGCGCTGGGCATAAGTTCCATAACCGTAGAGTTTGAACTGGGTTCAGATTTGGAAAAGGCTGCTAACGATGTGCGTGATAAAGCATCTCAGGCAACCCGAAGTTTGCCTCAGGATTTGGATGCGCCGCCAACCGTTACGAAGGCCGATGCCAACAGTGACCCAATGATTATGGTTGCTGTTCAGAGTAACACCATGAATCCACTGGAAATGAGTGATTATGCCGAAAATGTATTGCAGGAAAAACTCCAGACTATTCCCGGAATAAGTTCCATAATGATTTTTGGTCAGCAAAAACCGGCCATGCGCCTATGGTTGAATCCGGCTAAAATGGTTGCTTACAATCTTACTGCTTCGGATATTGATGCAGCATTGTCCAAAGAAAATGTGGAAATGCCGGGCGGTAAAATCAGAGGAAACTATACCGAACTGACTATCAAAACCCGTGGAAGGTTAACTACTGAAGACGACTTCAATAACATGATTATTAAGCAAACCGAAAATCAGGTGGTACGGTTGAGAGATATTGGTGAAGCAACGCTCGGACCTCAGAATGAAGAATCTGGTGCAAAAATTAATGGTAAAAATGGGGTAATGCTTGCTTTAGTTCCACTTCCGGGCGCAAATGATATTCAGATTGCTGATGAATTTTATAAACGATTGAATCAGATTAAAAAGAATCTTCCGAAAGGAGTTGAGTTGAATATTGCCCGTGATAAATCAATTTTTGTTCGTCAATCTGTAACAGATGTACTTGAAACACTGCTAATTGCCATTTTTCTGGTGGTGATTATCATTTTTTTGTTTTTCCGAAACTGGATTATTGCACTCCGACCGTTGCTGGATATTCCGGTGTCGCTTATCGGAACGTTTTTTGTAATGTACATTTTTGGTTTTTCGGTGAATGTGCTTACATTACTGGGAATCGTACTCGCCACCGGATTGGTGGTGGATGATGGTATAGTCGTGACTGAAAATATATTTAAACGTATTGAAGCGGGCATGGATAAGTGGAAAGCTGCTTTTGAAGGTACACGTGAGATTTTCTTTGCTGTGGTTTCCACTTCGCTGACATTGGCTATTGTGTTTGTTCCGGTTATCTTTTTGCAGGGTTTCACCGGTCGTTTATTCCGGGAATTCGGAATCGTGGTGGCTTGTGCAGTATTGATTTCGGCAGTGGTTTCTTTGACATTGACTCCTGTGTTAAATGTTCTCTTAGGTGGTTCAAGCACACATCATTCCAAATTCTATGTTGCCAGCGAGCCATTCTTCGTTGGTATTGAAAAGAAATACCGTCGATATCTGACTTTCTTTATTCAGAATAAATGGATTTCATTTGCCATTGTAGGAATGTGCATTTTAATGATAATAACTCTATCAAAAGCACTTAATTCAGAACTTGCACCATTAGAGGATCATAGTTATGTGCGGTCAACCATCACTATGCCAGAGGGAACTGAATACAATACTACTTCAGCATTAATTGATAAATTAGCACAATTAAATATTGATTCTATACCTCAATCAGGTTATGTGTTGGCACGTTATGGTGGAGGAAATGGAAGCTCGGCTGTGAATACCGGATTTGTTCTTAATTTTCTGACTGATGCGTCTGAACGTAAAGTTTCACAACAAAAAGTTTATGATAAGCTTTCTAAACTTTATGCAAAAAATGCTGATGCGCGGGTTATTGCAGTTCAGGAACCGACCATTTCGACCGGAAATTCAAGGAGCTTGCCCGTTCAGTTTGTAATTCAAAATATTGATTTCGAAAAATTGCGTGAAGTTCTTCCTAAGTTTTTGGACGAAGCACAGAACAGTCCGTTGTTCAGTAATGTGGATGTGGATTTAAAATTCAATAAACCGGAATTAAATATATCTGTTGACCGTCTGAAAGCCAATAGTTTGGGAATCAGTGAAAAAGATGTGTCGAATGCACTGAATCTGGCATATGCCGGTGGTCGTTACGGTTATTTTCTGAAAAACGATAAACAGTATTACGTTATTGGTCAGGTGGCACGAGAAGACCGCAA
>CAILJH010000118.1 GCA_903834475.1 uncultured Prolixibacteraceae bacterium
GTCCATTCCCAATAATCGCATCCACCTCGTATCCTGAACTTGTTCGCCAATAGGTGATATTTTCAATTGACTGTGTATAACCTAAATAGGCAATTAATTCCTGAATGATTAAATGCTCAAATGAATGACCAAAAATTTCTGTTCCGGGAAGTATATTTTTACGGTTCAACAAATAATTGGCAATACCCACATCAAAAAAATAAAATTTGGGCGCCAGAATTGCCCTTCGCTTTACGGTAGCAGTAAAGCCTGGAATAAGATACCCAATCAAAGTATCCTTCAAAATCTCAAAATAGTCTTTTACCGTCCGGTGATCGATGCCGCAATCCTGTGCAATGTTATTATAAACAATCATTTCACCATTACTCATTGCGGCAACTTCCAGAAAACGGGAAAATGATTTTAAATTTCTGGACAAAGCTTCTTCCCTGATTTCCTCATTCAAATACACTCCAATATAGGCACGAAATCGTTCCCATGGATTATTAATCATATAGTGTCTGGGGATCATTCCATTATTCACTGCCTTTACCAGATCAAAATCCGGAATTTCGGAGCTGACTAATGGATATAATATCTTTTTCAAAGCTCTTCCACCTAATAAATTAGCTCCGCTTCTGATCAATTTACGGGGACTCGACCCACTCATGATAAAGCGAATCTTTTTTTTATGAATCAAAGCATGTATCTCATCTAAAAGTTGTGGAACTTTTTGTATCTCATCAATTATCACCAAATCATACTCTTCCATCGATTCCAATTCCTCGCTCAACAAAGAAGGCCTGCGCAGGAAACGCTCAAATTCTTTTGCCTGTAATAAATCGTAGTACCTGGCTTGCGGATAGATTTGCTCAAGTAAAGTTGTTTTACCAACCTGACGTGCTCCCCATAAAAAGACACTGTCATTATTCTCATCTTCTATAGACAATTTACGGATATACATATCAACAATTGCTATTTTATCATGATAAAATTACACTTAATGCTTCAAATATAGCAAATTTTATTCAATGCACAATACATGATGTATTGGATAACAATGGAGTACAATACCTATCGGCCATTGCCAACCATAGAGCAAAATCCGGATGATTTTAATTGGCTGATTTTAAAAATAGAATATCCTGAAGTATAAAACTAATTATTTAAGTAAAATAACTATTTAAATTAGTTTGCAAACTAAATAATATAGTTATATTTGTTCAAACAAATTCTGCGTTATGAAACATCTGACTAATCGGGAAGAAGAAATCATGGAAATCTTTTGGGAAAAAGGTTTTATGTATGTCAAAGACGTGATCGATTTACTAAAAGGCACAAAACCACATTACAACACCATTTCGACCATTGTTCGCGGACTGGAGGACAAAGGTTTTGTGGGTCACGAACAGTTTGGAAATACCTACCGGTATTTTGCAGTCATCTCCCGCGAGGAGTTCAGCAAAAACTCCATCAAAAATCTGGTAAGCAAGTATTTCAATACCTCTTATGCTTCGGTGGTTTCCATGTTTGTTGAAGAACAAAAAATAACACCCGAAGAAATTCAGGAATTGATTCGTCAGGTAGAATTACGCAACCAAAATCCGAGCGCGACTTAAAGTCGCACCCGGATTAATAAAACCCAATAAAATGAATAGCTTGCTATTATTTCTTATAAAATCGACGCTGATCCTAAGTTTGCTCTATTTGGTTTTCAGTGTGCTAATGCGGAAAGAGACTTTCTTTCAGCTCAACCGGATGGTACTTTTAGTTTTGGTATTGAGTTCGCTGATTATACCAATTATTTACATTCCACAACCCATTCATGCAAGGATTCCGGTTAAATTGGAACCCATTTTTCAGGCCAGTCCAATGGTTGAAGAACCTTTCACTGCGACAAAAACCCCGGCAATTCTACAATCTGCTGTGCCAGCTCCGGAAACGAAGCAGCCTGTTTCGATACCAATTCGGACAATCGTAATCGTCGTCTACCTTTCCGGCGTTCTCGCTTCATTCCTGATGTTCGTTTACAGCATCGGTTCGGTTTTGCTGTTGTTCAGCAAAGCCCGGAAAACGGAACGAAACGGAATTCGCATTCGGATTGTAGATCACGATATTCCGGCTTTTTCGTTTGGCCGAAACATCCTGGTTTCGCAGCACGATTTTGACACCAGTTACGAAGCGATTATCACCCACGAACAGTCGCACATCAGGCTCGGGCATTTTTACGACCTGATGCTGATGGAACTGGTCAAGATCGTTTTCTGGTTTAATCCGCTGGTTTACCGCATGGTGAGCGACCTGAAAGAAATTCATGAGTTTCAGGCCGACGACCATACCCTTCATTCAGGCATCGATGCAAAACAATATCAATTTCTAATTATTCAAAAATGTGTCGGACATCAAAAGTTCGCACTTGCAAACAGTTTTAATCATTGTCAAATTAAAAATCGTATTACTATGATGAACAAACAAAAATCCAGTAAAGCGGGTCTTTGGAAGGTGGCGACCTTTCTTCCCCTGCTTGCCTTGTTGCTGATGTCTTTCGGCAAAACAGGCGAAAGTGTATATTTGGAGAAGAAAATGTCTCCACAAATCGTTTCCACAGGCGCTCAGGATTCAGTGAAAAAATTGATTAAAACAGACACAGCTCCGCCTCCACCAACAAATCAAAACAAAATTATTGCTCCTCCGCCTCCACCTCCTAACAAAGACAAACACATAATCTGGATGCATAATGACGGCAAGGTCAGCTATAACCTAGTTGAAACTCAAATTGATGAACTGGCCGAAAAGGTTAAATCGGAATTACAAAAAAATCCAAAATTGCAATTATCTATCTTTATTGAAGAGGGGCAAATAGATAAAAATGTAGATAAAATTGAGGATATATTAAAAGCAAATGGAAATCCGAACGTTCAATTTTTTTCCTTTCATGAAGAAAAAGGGACTGACAGTAAAGGACTTTTGTGGTCGAAGGTTTATTCAAAATCCATGAATATCAAATAAACAAAAAAACTGCCGGCTTTAGTGCGTCTCCATTGCCGGCAGCTTTAATCATTGTCAAAATGAGTTGTATTGCTACAACGGTTCAAAGTTAAAAATAAAAGCGAAGTAGCAATATCACTCGCCTTTGGAAATGCACAACAACCAACAAACACAAAAGCAGATCCGGTCTTATTAAGGACAGTAACTTCATCCTATTTTCAGTCACAAACTACAGCAATTAAAATCCCCAAATAGATCGGTATTGTGTTTTGATTTTTTAGCTATATTTGTGAACCGATTTGGTACACAAAATCTCAAAATCATGATAGTAATAAGCAGCAGAGAATTCCGGGAAAAACAGAAAATGTATCTCGATCTCGTCGATCAAAAAGAACAGGTAATTGTGCAACGTGGCAAAAATAAAGCCTACATTTTAACTCCTATTACCGATGCAGACCGTTTCTTTGCCAATCCCGAAGTAAAGGCTCGTATCCTACACTCACTCGAACAAGCGGAACAAGGCAATTTAATTACTTTAGCAAAAGAGGATATTAACAGCTTTCTGGGAGTATGAGCTATGTATTGCAACTAACAGCCGATGCAATTCAGGATATTGAAAAGCTTAATAAAGCTGTAGATAAGGCCACTTTAAAGAAGCTTTCGGTTCTGTTGGCAGAACTAACCGAAAATCCCCGAACAGGTACAGGACAGCCTGAAGAATTGAAACACAACTTTTCGGGTTGCTGGTCGCGAAGAATAAATGCAAAACACCGTCTGGTATATCGGATCGAAGAAGAATTGATCACCGTAATTATCCTATACGCCAGCGGTCACTACAAGGATAAATAATCCACACTTCTTTGGCTAAACAATAAGCCCACAACGATTAACTCCTTTTCCAAACTGCGATTGCCAGGCAAATCCATCCAGCGACAAAAGATACTCCGCCGATGGGAGTAATCGCACCAATAACTTTTATTCCTGTCAAAGCAAGGAGGTATAAACTTCCGGAGAACAGAAGAATCCCTACAGTAAGAAGCATTCCGGATCTTCTGAGCCATTTTGAGTCGAGATGAAACCCGGTTAATCCGATCAGCAGCAATCCCAATGCATGATAGAATTGGTATTCGACACCGGTTTTATATACCGCAAGCATTTCGGGTGACAAGCTATTTTTTAGCGCATGTGCACCAAATGCACCAAGCAGAACGGCCAATGTCATAAAGATAGCTCCTGAAAGAAGGATATTTCGGTTGTTCATTTTTGTTTTTCCTATACAACAATTGAATGACAAGGTAGTTTTCGTGAATAATAAATCCCGCAAAGTTACCAACGGGATTCTTATTTGGATACTCCCTTCGACAAGCTCAGGGAGCGGTTATTTCATCGTTAATATTTCATGGCTTCATCGGTCAATCGAAGCAACGCTCCCTGAGCCGCGAAGCGAGTCGAAGGGAGCTAATCCAACCTATGAATAACCAATCCTGACCTTAATTTCGGTTCGAACCAGGTTGTTTTTGGAGGCATGATGTTTCCGGAATCGGCAATGTTGATCAGTTGCTGCATCGAAACCGGATAAAGTGCAAAAGCAACTTTCATATCGCCGCCATCCACGCGTTTTTTCAATTCGCCCAAACCACGGATTCCGCCGACAAAGTCGATGCGGGTTGAAGTGCGCAGATCGGAAATGCCCAAAATCTGATCCAAAACCAGATTCGATAAAATGGTCACATCCAGAACTCCGATCGGATCGTTATCGTTGAAAGTTCCAGGCTTGGCATTCAATTGATACCATTTTCCGGAGAGGTACATGCTAAATTCGTGCAGTTTAGCTGGTTTGTAGATTTCGGTTCCGGCCAATGCTACATCAAAATTTTGTGCCAGTTTATCCAGCAATTCAGCTTCAGTCAAACCATTCAAATCTTTCACCGCACGGTTGTAATCAATGATCTGCAACTGATTATCCGGAAAATGGACAGCCATAAAGAAGTTATATTCTTCGCTGCCGGTATGATTCGGGTTTTGACTTTGTTTTTCCAAACCGATGCGTGCTGCAGCTGCAGTACGGTGGTGTCCGTCGGCCACATAAGTTGCAGGTACTTTGGTGGCAAAAAGTTCTTCAATTTTCTGGTTGATTGCAGCATCGTTGATGGCCCAGAAATGGTGACCAAAACCATCTTCGGCTACAAAATCGTAATCAGCTTGCTGGTTTTTCACAATCGACTCAACTATCGCATCAATTTCAGGAACGGCACGATACGAAAAGAATACCGGTTCGATGTTGGCATTCAGGTAACGGGTCAGGATCATTCGGTCTTCTTCCTTATCAGGACGGGTCAGTTCGTGTTTTTTGATGACTCCCTGATTGTAATCTTCGCATGATGCTGAACCGACAATCCCATATTGTGTGCGGGAATTCATGGTTTGCGCATAAATATAGTATTTGGCGACATCATCCTGTTTCAACCATCCTTCAGCCTGAAATTTTTCAAAATTCTCAACCGATTTCAGGTATATTGCTTCCGAATGAACGTCAGTTCCTTCCGGACAATCGATTTCGGCGCGGGTGATGTGAAGCAATGAACATGATTTTCCTTCGGCCATTTGAGCTGCTTCAGCGCTGTTCATAACATCGTAAGGCAAACAGGCCAGATCGCTGGCGATTGACTTTGGAGGACGAAGTCCTTTGAATGGTTTTACGATAGCCATAAATATCTGTATTTTAAAGGTTTACTTTCTACGGTATTTGTTGATAAAACTGTAAACATAACTTCTGACAACAATTTTTCTGCCATCCTGGAGGTTTGACTGCCTGATCCATGGAGTCAGCAAAAGCGCTATTCCAGCGACCAATATGGCTTTAACCGGATTCATGTGCATGGAAAAGATCCAAACCAATAAATAGATCAGATCAAAAATGATCAAAAAAATCATAAAATTAAAGAACACTATTTTGAATTTGTAATTCATACCTTAATTCAATTTAAAACAGTACCAAATATTTATTCAATTTCAATATTATATTTTACGAGCAACCCGGCAATTCCGGAATAGGAAAATTTTGCTTTTCGAATTCTGTTTGCCTCCGGATCAATCGAGTAATTTATTGCTGTCCGGAAATCAGTTTTTTCAAGAATGGTGCGTTGAAAAACGGTCAAAAACAAATCGCAATTTTCAAAAACAGCCATCGACAAGTCGCTTGCCGAAAAGTCAACTTCTTTCAACGAACAATCGGTAAACTTAGTCTTCTTCATCTTCTTTTCAGTAAACGACGAGTAATCAAGTGTGCATTTTTGAAAGCTGACCGAAAACAAGAAATCAGAACAATCGTCAAAACCAATCCCAATTAACTTGCAACCAATAAACTGAACCTCCTTCATTCCGGTGCCTGCAAATTTGGCCATTGAAAAATTACAGCCTTCAAACTTACAGTTCAACATTTCGCTCTCAGAAAAATCGGCATTCGAAAAATCGCAATTCATGAAAATACAGCTTTCAAATTCGGTTTGCACAAGCTTTTGTCCGCTGTAACTGATCGATTTAAAGGTCTTTTCCTCAATCCAATTATTAATCATCCAAAGTCCAGTTAAATTATTTATTTACCCGGTAAGTCTGATCGCCCTCCTTGAAAAATGCCACAATTTGTTCGGAAGCAGCTACTCCGGCATTCACATTTGCTTCAGAAGTTTCGGCACCTTGTTTTTTTGGTGTCGAATAGTAGCGAATTTCATATTTGCCTGCTAATTCTTCGTGACACGATGGAGCAATGTCGCTGATGTATTTAAAATCAGGACGCTCTTCAAGGACTTTTTTCAGGCCATCTTCATCAACCACTTCTTTCCGGGCCGTATTGATCAAAGTTGCACCTTTAGGCATTTTATTCATCAGTTCGAAGTTAACCGACTTCTTTGTTTTTTCGTTGGTGGGAATATGCAAGGATAGGTAATCGCTCATACCGAACAATTCATCAACTGACTGAACCACCTTTATTTCATAGGGTTCCATGCTAACCTTGGTAATGCAAGGATCAAGTGCAACGACCTTCATGCCCAATCCCTGAGCAATTCGTGCAACCCGACGTCCGATGTTTCCACAGCCATATACGCCAACAGTTTTTCCTTTTAATTCGGAGCCTGAGCCACCCTTGAAATTGCCACGGGCCATAAAAATCATCATGCCAATAGCTAATTCGGCCACTGCATTCGAGTTTTGCCCCGGAGTATTCATGGCAACGATTCCCCGTTCGGTGCAGGCAGCCAAATCCAGGTTATCAAATCCGGAACCAGCCCTGACCACAACCTGCAATTCTAATGCTGCATCGATCACCTGGCGGTCAACCACATCACTTCTCACTATGAGACCATGAACATCCTTTACTGCTTCGAGTAAATCTGACTTCGAAGTGTATTTCTCAAGTCGGCGAACTTCATAACCTGCATTTGCAAGTATTTCGATAATTTGTTGAACCGCGGATGAAGCAAACGGTTTCTCAGTAGCAATTAATACTCGTTTCATAGATAGTATTTTCTAAAAAAAGAAAAGCAGAATGTGGGTTCTGCTTTTCTTTTCGATTTATTAAAGCTTGGTTTTTTCAAATGCTTTCATGGCGTCGACCAATGCAATTACGCTTTCTTTTGGAAGCGCATTGTAGGTTGAAGCACGATATCCACCTACCGAACGGTGACCTTCGAGGCCCAACATTCCCAATGATTTGGCATAAGTTAGGAATTCAGGTTCCCATGCTTTGTATTCGTCGTTCATTACGAAGCAAATATTCATCATGGAACGATCGTTTACATCCGGGACATTTCCCTTAAACAACTTATTGCGGTCAATCTCATCATAAAGAATTCCGGCTTTTTCGATGTTCATTTTTTCCATCACTTTCACTCCGCCTAATTCTTTCAACCATTTCAAGGTTTGTAGCGCAGCGAAAATCGGAACTACCGGAGGTGTATTGAACATGGATTCGTTTTCAATATGAGTCCGGTAATCAAGCATCGTAGGGATTTTACGGCTGACTTTTCCTAACGCATCTTCTTTTACAATCACAAAAGTAAGACCGGCAGGAGCAAGATTTTTTTGCGCTCCACCATAAATCACCGCATACTTCGAAACATCAAGAGGACGGCTAAAAATATCAGATGACATGTCAGCAACCAAAGGCACTTTGCAATCAATGTCCTGACGGATTTCAGTTCCGTAAATGGTATTGTTGGTGGTAATGTGAAAATAATCAACATCTTCAGGAATTGTATAACCTTTTGGAATATAGTTATAAGTAGCGGCTTTTGAGGAAGCAACTTCAATCACTTCGCCAAAACCTTTTCCCTCTTTCAGAGCTTTATCGGCCCAGGTTCCGGTGTTTAAATAGGCTGCCTTTTTCTCAAACAGATTGAAAGGAACCATAGCAAACTGCAAACTGGCTCCACCTCCTAAAAACAGCACTTGGTAACCTGCAGGAATGTCGAGCAATTCCTTGAAAAGTTGTGTCGCTTCATTGCAAACAGCAACAAATTCTTTGCTGCGGTGTGAAACTTCCATGAGAGAAAGACCGGTTCCGGCAAAATCGATTAATGCTTCGGCAGTGTTTTTAATGGTGAATTGCGGTAAGATTGAAGGTCCCGCATAAAAATTATGCTTTTTCATTTTGGGTAGGGTTTTGGATTAATAACTATCTAAAATAATTCAATTACAAATTTAACATTACTTCATTAACTTTCGAAACGTCAATCAACCGCCCATCCTGAAAGACCGGTATAACACTTGTTTGATCGGCAGTCAGGCAATATTCGAGGCAATCGTCCAGTCCCTTGGAAGCCAGACGTCCTTTTTGTGCCGATTTGCTAATGTATCCGGGCAAATCAGTTTTTGCCAGATTCCATAAATCGATTGAGGCAGATACCGCATCACAGATGGTTTCAAATTTTCCGGACCCAAGGAGTCGTTCGGCCAAAGCTCCTGCAAAAACAGTGTCTTCGAGACAAAAACGATCTTTCCACGAAGCGCAAAAAATGAGTACGGGGGCATTTTGCCGGATAAGCCAGTCAGCAAGCACTGAGATATTTAGAAAAGTTCCGATGACAACAGCCTTTGAATGGCTGGCCATGTGAATGCATCGCGTTCCGTTTGTAGTGGAATACACGATCTCTTGACCTTTCACAATTTCACGAGTAAAGTTAAACGGAGAATTACCAAAATCAGCAAAATCGAGTACAAATCCATCGCGTTCTGAAGCAACTATGTAACCTTGCTGTTTCATTTCACTGGCTTCTTCAACTGTTGCAACCGGAAGAATACTCTTTACCCCGTTATGAATTGCTGTACATATTGATGAACTTGCCCTCAAAACATCTACGATTACCACCAGATTTTCATCATCTGAATGCTTATCATAGATTGCGGGTGACAAACAAACCTCCAGCCGATTTTTGGTTTTTTCCATTTTCAGGTTAAAGAAACAAAGATAAGTAAAGTCACCGACGGAGACCTATTCTCAGCATTAGAAAATTGGATTTAAACTAATAGTAAGATTGAAAAAGGAAAATGAAAAGAGTCAATAGTCATTTGGCAAAAACTTGAAAGCGAGACTTTAAATTTCAACTTTTCCCAAGTGACTATTGACTTTTTTCTAAAGACTTTTTCTAAATTGGATTGATAAACGGCAGTTTTACAATTTTTGCCTTAAGAAGTTTGTTGCGAACATTCACATAAATTTCGGTACCAATGGCCGAATAGGCTTTATGAATATATCCCATTCCAATGCCTTTGTTCAGAACCGGTGACATGGTTCCCGAAGTGACATGTCCAATTTCATTTCCATCCTGATCGGTTAGCTTGTAATCGTGACGCGGAATTCCACGGTCTATCATTTCAAACCCGCGCAATTTGCGGTCAACACCTTCTTGCTTCTGCATCAAAAGGAAATCCTTGTCAATGAATTCATGACCGTTGAATTTCGTGATCCAGCTTAATCCGGCTTCAATAGGAGAAGTGGTATCGTCAATATCATTTCCGTAAAGGCAATATCCCATTTCAAGCCGTAAAGTATCGCGTGCAGCCAGTCCAATTGGCTTAATTCCAAACTCTTCACCGGCTTCAAAAATCACCTTCCACATATTTTCGGCAACTTCATTCCTGAAATACAATTCGAAGCCTCCTGAGCCGGTATAACCAGTAGCAGAAATAATTACATCATTGACCCAGCCAATAGCACCGCTTACGAAGGTGTAATATTTGATCTCAGATAAGTCGATATCGGTAATTTTCTGAAGTGTGGCCTCTGCTTTTGGTCCCTGAATGGCTAACTGGCTGATCGAACCGGATGAATTTTCGAGAATTGCATCCTTCGTATTTTGTGAAACAATCCAATTCCAGTCTTTTTCAATATTGGAAGCATTTACTACCAACATGTATTTTTCGGGCTCATAATAATAAACCAGGAGATCGTCTACAATTCCACCTTTTCCGTTCGGAAAACAGGAATATTGAGCCTGTCCGATGGTCAGTTTGGATATATCGTTTGAAGTTACCCGTTGAACGAGTTCCTTGGCATTCGGGCCTTTTACCCAAAATTCACCCATGTGCGACACATCAAATACTCCGACTGAGTTTCGAACGGTCATGTGTTCATCGATGATTCCGGAATATTCTATTGGCATTTCAAAGCCGGCAAATTCAGCCATTTTGGCGCCCAACTGCTTATGAATATGATTCAGTGAAGTGAATTGCATAATTTTTTTCAATTTATATATGACAAAAATAGCTCATTTACTATGCTCAAAGCATGAAGAAAATCAGTTGCCAAAGATATTCGTTTTTATGGTTCATCACCGAAATTTCTCGCTCACTTAAGTCAAATATATTGGAGGGTTTCGGATAGTAATTTTCAATTATTTCCGTACTATTGCATTCTGACAAACGATTCATTCATTATAAATTCAATCAATGGCAAACTCACGCTATACCAATTTAGATTACCTGAAGGAAATTACCGGAGGAGAACCTGAAGTAACTAAGGAATTTATTGAGATGTTTTTTGATCAGTTGATTGAATTCAGAACCGGGATGACCAGCTATCTGGCTGACAAAAAATGGAAAGAACTGGGAGAATTAGCTCACAAAGCCAAATCTTCGATTATGACTTTCGGCATGAATGACCTTGGGCACCGGCTGAAAGAGTTGCAGTTAAAGACTCAAAAACTGGAAGACATTGAAAGCTATGCAGAATATGTCGAAGAATTTATGAATGTTGTCGCACATGCCGAAGAAGAATTAAAGGAAGAAATGAGCAAATTATAAGGTGTTGATTTCATACACGCACAACTACCCATTTTCGCAACAAACAGCGAAGAATTTAGCCAAAAGAGATTAATTCCTGGCAAAAGGTGAATACCGGTCTTTCACTGGTTCCTTTTCATCAACTTTTTTAAACCTTTCCTTCAGTCCATTCATCGACAAAAACAAGGCTTTCATGCCATTTTATTTTTCAGGACTAAAACATCTGAGCTATTTTCATGCTTTCTAATCAAAAGCCATGAATCTAACAATCAACATCCGCAAAGAAACTCCCGAAGATTACGAAAAGGTCATTCAGCTAACCAAAAAGGCTTTCGAGAATATGCCCTTCACTGAAGGTGATGAATATAAACTCGTAGCAAATCTCCGGAAAGCTTCGGGCTTTATTTCTGACCTTTCGATAGTTGCCGAATTTAACGGGCAAATAGTTGGTCACATCCTGTTTATCCCACTGCAAATCAAAAATGGACTTGAAACTTTCGATTCACTGGTTCTTGGCCCTGTTTCAGTTCTTCCTGAATTTCAGAAAATGGGCATTGGCGGTCAACTAATCCGTGCAGGTCATCAAAAAGCCAAAGAACTCGGATTTCAATCGGTAATCCTAATCGGTCATCCTGAATACTACCCCCGGTTTGGATACAGAAAAGCTTCAGCCTGGGGAATTAAAACGCAGATTCCTTTGCCGTCCGACGATGTTTTTATGGCAATTGAACTCATAGTAGGCGCATTGAATGGGGTTTCAGGTATGGTTATTTTTCCTCCTGAATTCGGGGAATAGAAATATACAAACTCTGTGAAACCTCTGTAATCTCTGTGGCAAACTTTTTCTTTCACCACAAAGGGAACTTAGTCAAAAACAGAGTTGCACGGAGAAAAACAGAAAACAAAAAGGAAATGCAAAAACAGAAGAAAGTGGTAATTATTGGCGCGGGTATTGGAGGAATAGCCACCGCAACTTTCCTTGCCCAGCAAGGATTTTCCGTTGAAGTTTATGAAAAGAATGCCAGTCCGGGCGGTCGTTGCGGACAACTGATTCAGGAAGGTCACCGTTTCGATCTGGGAGCCACCATTTTGCTGATGCCCTCGCTTTACCGTAAAGTATTTTCGGCTTTAGGTCTCGATATGGATAAAGAACTTGAAACGACTTCGCTCGAACCTGTTTACAAGTTGTTTTTTAGCGACAATACTGACTTCGCATTTACCCGAAATCCGGAAAAAATGAAAGCTCAGGTCGAAGCCATGGAACCTGGCAGTTTTCTCAAATACCAGGCATACGTGAAGGAAGGCTATGAATATTTCAATCTTTCTGTGAATGATTTGCTGGGCAAAAATTTCGATCATTTGTTTGAGTTTGTGAACCTGAAAAGTATCCGGCTGCTTATCAAACTGAAAGTATGGATCAAACATTCAAACTACATCAAACGATTCTTCAAAGACCCACATTTGAGAATGGCTTTTACTTTTCAGAACATATATGTTGGACAGAATCCTTACCAGGCACCAGCATTTTTTTCGATGCTTCCCGGTGCTGAAATTGCCGAAGGAGCTTTGTTCCCGAAAGGTGGAATGCACCGCATTGTGGAGAAATTAATGGAAACTGCCACCGAACTGGGAGTTCAGTTTCAGTATAAAAAGCCGGTTGCGAAAATTTTGGTAAAAGGAAATCAAGCTACAGGAATTCTGCTTGAAGATGGAACAAGCATCGATGCTGATCTGGTGATTGCCAATGCCGATCTGCCTTATGTGTACGAACAACTTCTACCCGACCAGCAAAAATCCAGACGACTGAAAAAGAAAAAATACTCTTGTTCTGCTATAGTCTTTCATTGGGGGCTTGATCAGATTTATCCGCAACTCGACCACCACAGTGTATTTCTGAACGATCCCTATAAAGAAGGATTGGACAAGATTTTCAAAGAGAAATCGCTGTCGGATAATCCAAGTTTTTACATTCATGCACCGGTTCGAAGCGACAAATCTGCTGCTCCTGAAAATCAGGACACACTCTCGGTCATCGTTCCGGTGGCTCATCTCGACGAAAAATATGATCAGGATTGGGGAAAACTAAAGCAGATAGCGCGTTCCGGAGTAATCAAACGACTGAAGGAAGCCGGTTTGGAAGACATTGAAGAACACATCAAGTTTGAAATCTGCTACCTCCCAAAAACATGGGAAAGTACCTGCAATGTGACCCGTGGCTCGGTCTTTGGAAGCTTATCACATTCCATTTTTCAAATGGGCTATTTCCGCCCGCACAACCGACACAAAAAATATCGAAATTTGTATTTTGCGGGTGGAAGTACACAGCCCGGAAATGGTATTCCGCTCGTACTTTTATCGGCCAAACTGACGAGCGAACGTATTTTAAAAGATGCACAAAAATTGAATAGCAATTAAATTTTAAACGCAAAGACGCCAAAACGCGAAGAACCTTTTAAATATTATCCTTAGCGACTTTGTGACTTTGCGTTAAAACTTTATTAAAAATTATAATGGGAACAACAGTTCAAAACCAAACCGATCTTTACCTTGACATTTTTGAGTCCATCAATTTCGAAAAGATAGTTGATCATCCCAACATCCTGATTGCCGCCCACTTTTGGGAACCTGAGCGATACCAGGCTGCAAAAAACTGCTATAAATTTATGCGGACTATCGACGATCTGATCGACAACTACAAAACCG
The DNA here is from genome assembly GCA_903834475.1 of uncultured Prolixibacteraceae bacterium. Taxonomy (GTDB): domain Bacteria; phylum Bacteroidota; class Bacteroidia; order Bacteroidales; family Prolixibacteraceae; genus Aquipluma. Next base: position 13,951 of record CAILJH010000118.1, read on the forward strand.
AACATGTCACCATCGCTCCTGAAAACCGGATGCAGTTTGAGGCCGATGTTTATCGATGGATCAATACGATTGCCGAATCATCGCAGAACGATCCGATACAGGCCGAACTAATCGAAACGATACAGCGCTTCTGCATTCCGTTTTGGCCGCTCGAAGCCTTTGCCAAATCAATGATTTACGACATTTACCACGATGGATTCCCAACACTGGAAAGCTTTATCGATTATGCCGGCGGTGCATCGGTAGCCCCGGCTTCGATCTTTGTGCATTTGTGCGGACTGACGAAGCAAAATGGAGAATATATGCTACCTGTTTTCGATGTCAAACGAGTGGCGACCCCTTGCGCAATTTTCAGTTATCTGGTGCACATTATCCGTGATTTCCAAAAGGACCACCTCAATAATCTGAGTTATTTTCCGGATGATTTAATTGCCAAATACGGATTGAACCGCCAGCAACTGCTCCGAATGGCTCAAGGCAAGCCAGTCTCAGGCGGTTTCCGCAGTCTGATTCGCGAACTTTATGAAGTAGCCGACATTTACCGGCAGAGAACCTATGATATGATTCAGGAGATCCGGCCATATGTTGAACCACGCGGCCAACTCAGCCTTGAAATTATATTCGCACTGTACCTCATGGTTTTCGAGCGTATCGACATCGAACACGGAAACTTCACTTCCAAAGAATTAAACCCAAGCTGGCAGGAAATTAAAGAGCTTGTTGGTCAAGTGATTGAACGGCTTGAAGCTGAATAAACATCAACTCTGATTATATGTCCTGATCCTGATCTAAAATTCCGCCTAAAATGATTGATTATGGTCTTAAATAAATTAAACCCTGTTGCTGATTCTTATCATTCCAATGCAATTTCAGTATTGGAAAAATCAATACTGATTGCCTTGGAAACTTATTCGAATGTCCACCGGGGAAGCGGGCATTTTTCGATGGTTACTAACCATTTGTATGACCAGGCGAAAGACATTGCTCTGGAATACATGGGCCTGAATAAAACCAAATTCACAATCATTTTTTGCACCGCCCGAAATGCATCTGGTATAATAAATCAACTTGTGCCTGAAAGTTTTCAAATGGTGTCAAGTCAGGATATTGGTCTGCAATTGGGTGTGACCGCGTTGGCTGTTCAGAAAAAAAAACTGGCAAAAGTTTCTCCCGTTCAAACCGGCGGTGGAACTGCGAGACTAATGTCCAAAGAATGGGTCATCTGGGCCAAAAGTTCCGACAAATTTGAGGCCGGAACACCCGCCATCATTAACATCATCGCATTTGCCAAAGCTTTGCAAATGATTCAGTCCTCAGGAAACGACAGTTTCGAGAAACCTGATCTTGAAAAAAAATCAGCACATGAAATTCTTTATCTCGATGAACTGGAGGAATTCTCTGGGTATAAATTGCTGGAAGAACTTCGGGAAACACAGATTGGCCGAGGGGTCCAGGTTCCTACACAAGAAGGGACTCAGTCATTTATTAACTTTGATAACAGCGCCAGCACCCCAACTTTTATTCCAATTTTTAACGCTTTTTCTCAGGCATGGTGCCAGACCGAACAAGTAAAACAGGAAATTATTCGTGAGGTAAAATCTATTTGTGCAAAAACATTGGATGCACCACCGAACGGATATGATGTAATTTTTACGTCCAACGCTACCGAAGCCATTAACCTTGCAGCCGAAAGTTTCAGCAGTGAATTCGCTGATGACATTGAACCAGTTGTGCTGAATACCCTTCTCGAACATTCCTCAAATGAATTACCGTGGCGGTTGATTCCATGCTGTTCTCTGATCAGATTATCGGTAAATGATGAAGGGTTCGTGAACTTAAACGAATTGGAAACACTTTTGAAAACTTACAATCAGGATAAGAGATATGGAAATAAACGGATCAAACTCGTGGCCATCAGCGGTGCGTCCAATGTCCTCGGCGTATGTCAAAAGGTTTCGGAAATAAGCACAATTGTTCACCAATTTGGAGCACGACTGCTTGTTGATGCAGCACAATTAATAGCTCACCGAAAGGTAAACATGGAAGAATGTGCAATTGACTATCTCGCCTTTTCGGCACATAAGGTGTACGCTCCATTTGGATGTGGAGTATTGGTCGCCAGAAAAGACCTGCTTAAATTCAGTGAGAAAGATTTGGAACTGATCCAATCTTCCGGCGAAGAAAACGCCGGAGGAATTGCAGCTTTGGGTAAATCACTGATCTTGTTAAATCGTATTGGAATGGAACTGATCGAAGCGGAAGAACAGTCCTTGACTCGTAAAATTTTAAATGGAATGGCTCACATTATTGGTCTGGATATTTATGGAATCAAAAATCCCGAATCCCCAGAGTTCTCAAATAAAGTTGGTGTAATTCCATTTACGTTAAAGAATAAGATGGCACCCCAAGTGGGTAAAGAACTCGCTCTGTTAGGGGGAATTGGAGTGCGGACAGGTTGCCATTGTGCGCATATCGCTGTCAAGCATTTTCTTCGGGTTGGACCCCGTCTGGAGAAATTCCAAAAACTGATTGTGACCTTGTTCTCCAAACTATCACTTCCCGGAGTGGTCAGGGTAAGTTTGGGAATCGAAAACAGTAAGGCGGATGTTGAACGATTCATTCAGGTGCTGGGATTAATTGCCGATAAGCCCAAAAATTCATCCAAAAAGGAAGTCCAACAGCGGATCAGGGATTTTGTCCGGGCTTCGGCTGTTCGGGTTTATAAATGAAGAGGTAGCAGAAGATGCTATTGAACGGTTTCAAGCGGATAAACCCGATCAATTTCTTAAATATGTAAGTCAGGGTTGCACTCTAAGGTGAAGCCCTGACTTGTTAAATAAAGAAAATTTTACAGTGAAATCTAAACAAAACCCGTCTTCAAAGGTTTCAGCAAGCAAAGTATTCCGGTAACCATTAAAATTGAATCACGATGAAAAAACTTCTAATTCTTTCTGTTATTATGGGACTTATTCAATCACTTACAGCACAGTCGCTAAAAGAGGTGAAATATGCCGATGGCGCACAGGAACTCAATGGACTGCTTACCTCCAATGCAGGTAAAAACCTGCCTGGCGTACTCATTCTTCCGGCCTGGATGGGAATTGACGATGAAGCCAAAGCAGCCGCGCTGCTGCTCGAAAAAGAGGGCTATGTTGTCTTTGTTGCCGATATCTACGGAAAAGGTAACATTCCGACCGACTTCCCCAGTGCAGCAAAAATTGCAACCCAGTTTAAAACCGATTACCTGCTTTACCAAAAACGTATTTCGCTGGCACTTGAACAACTGAAAGCTGCCGGTGCGAAAAGCAGCAAAATAGCGGTAATTGGCTATTGTTTTGGCGGAAGTGGTGCATTGGAAGTGGCACGTGCCGGGTTTGATGTGACTGGTGTTGTTTCCATTCACGGCGGACTGGCCAAAGCTCCGGAACGGGCTAACGTAGCGATTAAAACCAAAGTTCTGGTTGAGAATCCAGCCGAAGACAAAGGCGTAACCAAAGAGATTTTCGACCAACTGGTTCAGGAAATGAAGGATGGAAAAGCCGACTGGCAAATCATTACCTATGCCAATTGCGGGCACACCTTTACCAACCCGACCTCGAAAGAATACAACGAAGTAATGGCCAAACGCGCCTGGAACCATACACTTTTGTTCCTGAGTGAAGTATTGAAATAGCGGGTATTTGTCACCCCGGTCATCCTGAATTTATTACAGGATCTCATGAGATTAATGGACGCCGATCCCGAGGTCTCTGGACTGCATGACGCTTCGCAAACAAAAGGTTCAGCCGTCGCTAACAAAATAGTTTCAACTATTTTAACGCTTATACTATCAACTGCTTTCACGTTGATAATTTTATGAAAACTCTTCTCTGAAATAGAAACCTATCGGAGAAGAATTTTTATTTTTATCAGGAAAATAGTCTGACGACATTCAAGCCTATACAACAAAAATCGAGCGGTTAAGTCTGATATTGTCTGACATATTTATGTACATGACAAATCCTTTTTCATTGAAATTATTTTTACAAAAAATATCTTCTATTCTAAACAATGAATGCAGCAATTAAACTTAAACTGATTTTTGTGTTCAACTTATTAGCAATTTGTGGATTTTAAAAAACTCGTACAAGTACTATTGCAGATGCCTTCCGATCAAACGAAATACTAAAGTTCAACTTTGCGCATGCTACCAGCTGGCATCTGTCCCACTATCCTTTTCGGTAAAGCAATCGCCTGTTTTACAACTTGTTGATTTACCTTTCTAATCATGTTAAGACCATGAAATTCCTGATGATTGTCTACAGCAGTGTGGAAAACGAAAATTTTGATTCGTTGATAAAGTAAGAAATATTGATTTTAGCATTGCATCCATGCTCTATTCATATTGCTTCAAGCCAATTCAAGGAGAAGAAAATCTAAAAACTAAATGGCTAAAAGCAAAGCCAATCAAGTTGATTTTTGTTTCCCCGAGTCTGCTAAAAAAATAGCTGTAATATCTTATTGATTTTCAATATAGTGAAAATAAAAGTGAAAATAATCGCAAAAACACCAATTGAATAATAAAACATTTTAATATCTTTAAATATTATTTAAAAAGAATCACCTTGAATTTTAATCCATTAAAATATTTAGAAATGTAAAAACAAGCTTTTGTACCGAATCAAAATTGCGAAAAAATCCTCCTTTAAAACTGAGAGTGAAGAGTTTTTAAATTTCAGTGAGAGAATAGTTTATAAGGAAAATAGAGCGCCACATCAAAAGTTACTGTCACTATTGTGTCTAATTCAGTTAAATACATTCAGAAAGTTAACGGCAATCATCTATTATTAACAATGTAAACAAATTTCAATCATGAAAAAAATTCTACACTTTAAGAACAATCGAAAGCAATCATCACTAAACCAAATACTTGGTTTATTTTTTGTCCTATTGGTTGTGACGCTACAGCCAGCAAAGGCTCAGTTGATATCTCACGCAGTGGGTTTATATTCAGGACCTGAAATTGTCGACAAGTCGGCAATTCTTGTTCCTGTCACAAAATCAGCCAGTATTCCAAAGCATTCCTTTTCGAGCCTAACCACATCCGGAGGGACCTGGACTCCAGTAGCTTCCCTTGCTCCACATGATAACCTTGGAGTCAATCTTTTGCTTTCCGACGGAAGAGTATTTTGCCATTCCACTGGGGGTGTTCACGGGGATATCTATGACATCCTAACGCCTGATATTCATGGCAGTTATATTAATGGAACCTGGTCGCAAAGTGCAGAAAGCCAAAAATGGCGATTATTTTTTTCCTCCGATGTACTTAAGGACGGCCGTGTTTATATAGCAGGTGGTGAATATGGTACTGGCGGCTCAAATTCCGAAGTGTATAACCCGGTTACAAATACCTGGTCGGCAGAAAGTACCCCGGGACATGTTATCAGCGACGGAAATTCGGAAATTCTGCCGGATGGCCGCGTACTTCAGGCTTTGTTATATGATTTTACGACGCTGAAACATACCGCTATTTTTGATCCGACAACAAATACTTATTCTGCAGGACCTAATTCTCATGGTGTCCATAACGAATCGATGTGGTTGAAATTACCTGACAATAGTATCCTGATGGTAGACATGCAGCGACTGGATGCTTCCTATACTTTTACAACACCTCCTCATTCTGAACGATACATTCCCTCATCAAGTCCGGCAACAGGTACATGGGTTGTTGATGCTGATGTTCCAGTTAATTTATATGATCCTTACGGATTTGAAACAGGCCCTGCTTTCCTTTTACCTGATGGCAGAGCATTTTTTATGGGTTCTACCGGGCATACCGCCTATTATACCCCTTCTGGCACAAATAGCCCTGGCACCTGGGCTGCCGGTCCTGATATACCTAATGGCTATGGAATGCCGGATGCAGGCGGCTCCATGATGCCAAATGGTAAAATACTGTTTGACTGTTCTCCACCACCGATTTCAATAGATCATTTTCCATCTCCTACCTATTGGTATGAATTTGACTATACTACCAACACCTATGTGCAGATAAATTCTCCGGAAGGAGGACTAAGTTCCGATGTACCCAGTTATTTATATACTATGCTCAATTTGCCGGATGGCAACATTCTGGTTTCAATTGATCAAACTAACGTTTCTGATCAGTATTACATATATACTCCGGATGGCAGTCCACTTGCAGCCGGGAAACCAACCATAAATAATGTCGTTCAAATTGCGTGTGATACCTATACAATTGACGGCACCCAGTTTAACGGCATTAGTGAAGGTTCGGAATATGGTGATGATAATCAGAACGCTACGAATTATCCCCTGGTTCGTTTAACCTCCGGAACAAATGTATATTATGCACGCACATACAACTGGAGTGGTACAGGAGTTCAGCGAGGAAATATTGCTGATGTCACCACTTTTCAACTACCTGCCGGATTGCCAGATGGCACTTACTCTTTAGTGGTTACTGCCAATGGTATTGCTTCCGATCCTGTTTCAATAACTACAGGCCCGCTTACCTGGTACAATGATGTGGATGGTGACGGCTACTATGGAATTTCACATGTAAACTGCGGTCCTCCCGCCGCTGGATGGTCGCTGACAACACTTGGCCCAGATTGTGATGATACGAACAGTATTGTCTGGCAAACTGGTTCTTTCTTTGCCGATGCTGACAGTGACGGTTACGGTGCGGGCAACCCGGTAAGTCTATGTTATGGAAATGCAACACCGGCAGGTTACAGCACAAATAATACAGACTGCAATGATATCGACAACACGGTATGGCAATCAGCTCCACTCTATATTGATGCAGACGGCGACGGCTATGATGCGGGTCAAACAACATTATGCTACGGGGTAACAGCTCCAACGGGATACAGTTTAACTACGAATGGTCCAGATTGTAATGATGCTGATGCCAGTGTTCATTCAGCACCGAATGTTGCATCCATTGCTTCGTATATCGCAAGCTCGGCAAACAATTCAATTTGTATTGGAGGTGTATTTGACCTTTTGCCTAATACCTGGACACCAGGAGATGTAGCTTCTTACAGTTGTACTTCGCCCAATTCTGCTACCAGTGGTATCACTGGGTTATCGGCCAATGCTTCCGGACAATTAATCGGTTTAGTCCCCACTGCTTCCGGTGTTTACACCTATCAGCTGATCGTTACCCGAGGTACTGGCAGCGGCTGTTCAACTATCGTAACTGCAACAGTTACCGTAAATGATTTGCCAATCGTATCTTCTGGCAGCTACGGACCTGTATGCCTTAACAATGGATTGGTAACTCTTGCAGGAACACCTGCAGGTGGAACATGGAGTGGTACTGGTGTAAGCGGCAGTACTGGCAATTATAAGTTTGATCCAACGTCAGGAACTCAAACATTGACCTACATTTATTCCAATGGAACCTGCAGCAACAGCAGCCAAACCATCGTCACGGTTAAGACAGCACCAAATGCTGTGGCTACTCCAAGCTCGCAAACCACCTGTTCGGGATCAGATATAACAACGATTGTGTTAACGGGATCTTTAAGTGGTACAACTTTTACCTGGACCAGAGATAATACTTTAACTTGCAGAGATATGGCAAGCAGCGGTTCAGGGAATATCCACGGTGAATTAACGAATAATTCCTCAGCTCCAGTAACGGTAACCTTTACTATAACTCCGTCAGCGAATGGTTGTACCGGGACACCGATCACCGCAACCATACTGGTAAATCCGAAAACCTATATTTCGGGTAACCCGTCCAACCAAAACATCCTGGCCCTGGGTATGGCGTCGTTTAGTGTGACTGCAACTGGCATATCTCTCACCTATCAATGGCAGGTAAGCAGCAGTGGAGCAACAAGTTACAGCAATGTTTTAAATGGCGGTATATATTCTGGCGCAACCACTTCCACACTTTATCTGACCGATGTACCTTTATCTATGAATGGCTACAATTACCGTTGTTTGGTAATTGGTACCTGTAGCAAAGCTACTTCATCCTCTGCATCATTAAAGGTGAACAATCCTTGTCAGAATGCAACCGGTTTAACCACAACAAGTATTACCACATCGGGCGCCAAACTTAACTGGAATGCTGTTTCTGATCCTGATCAGTGGCAGGTGCAATATAAGGCAACAAGCAATGGTTCAGTATGGAAAGATGTTCTTCTTGCCGGAAACCAAAGGTCAGTCACTATTTCTTCGCTGCTTGCCAATCAGAATTACAGCTGGCATATCAGGACGAAGTGCGGAACCAATTGGTTGGATTATACCGGTACAGTAAGCTTTAAAACCCTGGCTGTTATGAAATCACTATCCATCATCAAAGTAGCTGATTCAACAAATACAGTGAAACTCCAGGCGAAGGAAGCAATAAAGGTATTTCCAAATCCTTCCATAGGAGATTTTACGTTAATTTTACAACTTAATGGAACCGTTGATGCCAAAGCCAATATTCAATTGGTTAATATTTTAGGCCAAACTATTCTTACTGATGATGCTAAGATGACCAAGGGTGTATTGCAAAAAACAATTTCCACACCTTCTTCTTTTGCAAATGGTTTATATGTTGTAAAAGTCATTGTTGATAAAAAACAATACGAAACGCAGTTGATATTAAACAGATAGATTAACATTTGTATTACAATTTAACTCCGGCTGCTTTTTTGCATCCGGAGTTTTTTGTATTGTATTCTTGTCGGTCAAGGAATTAATCGTTCCCGTTTGGAATCTTCTCCAACCTTAAAGCGGTTTGTATTCTTGCCATTTCACATTCAATCCATTGACTTTATCGACCTACAAACTTTTATACAAAATGATGAACCGACATATTTTCCCTATGGAAAAATTTTAAATAGTCCTGCATTCGATGTAATAAAATTATAGAGACCGGATGGAACTTGGCAGTTCAGACAAACAAAAACAAAATAAACTTTAACAATAAATAAATGTAACATGGAACAACAATCAGAACAAATCAGGGAACAGCAAAAAGCATCATGGAATAAATTCTCTTCCGGATGGAAAAAATGGGATGACCTAAATATGGTATTTTTAAAACCCATGGGTGATGAAATCATTCATCTGATCAATCCAAAAGATTCAGATATTATATTAGACGTAGCAGCGGGAACTGGAGAGCCGGGATTGACAATCGCAACAATGCTAACCAATGGGAAAGTAATTATAACTGATCTTTCGGCGGGTATGCTTGAAATTGCTCGCGAGAATGCAACCCGTAAAGGAATAA
>CAILJH010000119.1 GCA_903834475.1 uncultured Prolixibacteraceae bacterium
AAACCTTCTGTTTATTTATACATCGAAGGAATCGTTTCCGCAGAAAAACAGAAATGCCTGGTTACTGCTGCTGATATTACCGAAAGAAAACGGATGGAAGAGTTGCTTCAAAGCAATTATTCGCTTCTTCGGATGGCAGGCAAAACGGCCAGATTTGGAGGATGGGTTCTTGATCTGGACGAAAATAAAGTGACCTGGTCTGATGAGGTAGCAGCCATTCACGGAATGCCCGCCGGGTATTCACCTTCGCTGGAAGAAGGAATTAATTATTATGCTCCGGAATGGAGAAATAAAATCACGAAGGTGATAGCAGATTGCATCCAGGCGGGAATTCCGTTTGATGAAGATATGGAAATAATGACGGCCAAAGGCAATCGTATTTGGGTTCGTACAATCGGTGAAGCAATTCGGTCTGCAAATGGAAAAATAATCGCAATTTATGGTGCTTTTCAGGATATCAGCGAACGCAAACGGACTGAAGAATCCTTGCGGAAAAGCGAAGATATGCTTTCCCTGATGATGAAATATACTCCGGTCTATACTTTTATTAAGGAGGTTACTGCCACCAAAAGTATCACGCTGAATGCCTCCGAAAATTTTCAGGAAATGGTTGGAATTCCCGCTTCTGAATTGATTGGTAAGGCAATGGATGAAATTTTCCCGAAAGAATTTGCCGCAAAAATAACAGATGATGACTGGGCAGTTTGTGCCAGCGGCAAAATATTCAACGAGGAAGAGGAATTGAATGGTCGGAACTACCGGACGATAAAATTCCCGATTTATCAGGGAGATAAAAACCTGCTGGCAGGTTATACCATCGATATTACCGATCAGAAGCAGGCTGAAAAAAGTCTGCGTGAAAGTGAAGCACGTTTCCGGGGCACCTTCGACCAATCGCCGGTAGGGTCGGTTATGGCAAGTTTAGACTCCCGTTTTATCCGGTGTAATGCTGCCTTCTGTAATTTTCTGGGTTATTTCGAGAGTGAATTGATCGGAAAGGCAATTTCTGATATCACCTATCCTGAAGATCGGGAATTGGGGCAGCAAGCGATGAAAGAATTGCTGGAAGAAAAACTGGATACAGTGAAATTTCAGAAACGCTATGTCCGGAAAGATGGTCTGGTGGTTTGGGGTGAAATCAGCATTTCGATTGTTCGGGATGAAGAAAATCATCCGCTGTACTTTTTGCCGATTATTCAGGATATCACCGAAAGCAGGCAGGCTGAAGACTTGCTGAGGCTGAAAGAAGAGAAATACCGTACGCTGTTCGAAAATATGACTCAGGGTGTTTTTTACCAAATGGCCGATGGTACTCTGGCGGATATCAATCAGGCTGGATTGGAGATTTTCGGAATCAGCAGAGAACAATTTCATGGAAGATCGACCTCAAGTTCTGAATGGAATGTAATTGATGAGCAATACAACGCCCTGGAATCGGATCAGTTTCCTTCAATGATTGCTTTGAAAACAGGGCAGGATGTCGATACGGTATTGGGGGTTTTTAATCCATCCATTCAAAGTTATAAATGGCTGAGCATAATTGCAAAACCGCAGTATAACCAGCCAGGGGAAAAGCCCTACCAGTCATTTGTAACCATGCACGACATTACCAGTCGTAAGATGATCGAGTTGATTAATCTATCGCGTTTTCATCTGGTTCAATTTGCACAGGCACATTCATTGGATGAATTACTGGAGGAATCGCTCAATGAAGCCGAAAGACTTACAGGAAGCAGCATTGGGTTCATCCATTTTGTAGATGATGCCGGAGAATATTTAACGCTTCAAAGCTGGTCGACCCAAACAAAAGCCATATTTTGCCATGCCGAAGGAAAGGAAACACATTATTCTTTAGACCATTCAGGGGTTTGGGCCGATTGTGCACGGGAGCGCAAGCCGGTAATCCACAACGATTATGCTTCGCTTCCCAATCGGAAAGGAATGCCCGAAGGTCATGCCGAGTTGATACGCGAACTGGTTGTGCCAATTCTCCGGGGAAACCAGGTGAAGGCGATTTTGGGTGTTGGTAATAAACCAACAGATTACCTTCAACAGGACATTGAAACCATTTCAATGCTTGCCGAACTGGCCTGGGATGTCTCCGAAATGAAAAAGGTAGAAGAAGCTTTGAAAGAAAGCGAAACCCGTTTGCGAGACCTCAATGT
>CAILJH010000120.1 GCA_903834475.1 uncultured Prolixibacteraceae bacterium
CGACATGCGCAAACCTTCTTTCACCATTTCAACAATGCGGTTTCCTGATAAATGAGCCATCACTTTTTTGCGGGAATCTACTGCAGGAATCGCTGATGCCCCAGGTAAAGTAAGTCCAAGCGCTTCAACCATGCTGGCCATTGTTGAAGCAGTTCCCATAGTCATGCAATGTCCGGCGCTCCGCGACATGCAAGATTCAGCTTCTACCAGATCTTGACGTGTAAACGTTCCGTTTTTCAATCCTTCTGAAAGTTGCCATGTAAAAGTACCCGAGCCAATATCTTTCCCCCTGAATTTTCCATTGAGCATTGGACCACCGGGAACCACAATAGTTGGCAAATTAACACTAGCTGCACCCATCAAAGTTGAAGGTGTTGTTTTATCACAACCTGTCAGAAGCACAATTCCATCGAGCGGATTTGCCCTGATTGTTTCCTCAACATCCATGCTGGCCAGATTTCGCCAAAGCATTGTCGACGGTTTCATGATGGTTTCTCCGAGCGACATCACCGGAAATTCAAGCGGAAATCCGCCGGCTTCGTAAACTCCACGTTTTACGATCTCAGCAAATTCACGCAAATGAGCGTTGCAGGGGGTGAGGTCCGACCATGTATTGCAAATTCCGATAACGGGCCTTCCTCTGAACATGTGGTCGGGGTGTCCCTGATTGCGCAACCAACTACGGTGAACAAATCCCATTTTATCATCTTTTCCAAACCATTCGGTACTTCTTAGGTATGCATCTTTTTTCATCTGTTTGTAATTTGTTTTTTAATTGCCAGAAGGAACTCGATACGACAGCCATCCTTGTGCGTAAAAAAGGATTTTTATAATAACTCGTCTCATATTGGCTGTTCTTTAGTTGACCTAAAACTAATGAATAACAATCGAAAACGGATAAATTCTTATTAAAATAAGATTTTTTAATTTTTGGACAAAAAAAGCCGCTTCAATTCCTTGAAGCGGCTCACTAACCTTAGTCTATCTGATTAGTTCAGGATGCTGTTGTACTGTTCATTGATCAAATCAGGAAGATAGCTAGCAATCATTTCCAAAATCTTGTCATTTCCAATTGCTTCGGCGCTAATACATTTCTGGCTATTTAATTGAGTTTGATTTAATACAGCAGCATTTAATGCCTCGCTTACTGTACGATCGGTTTCATTAAACGCTCTGGCTCCAAAACCAGTTGAACCATTTACATATTTCACTTCGAAGTACTTGGTTTGAACCAGATATTCCTGTCCTTTTTTGGTTTCTTTTAGAAACACATGAACAGGTGTTTTTGATTCACCATAAGCTATTTCCCAACTTTTTTGGAAATCGGAAGTTGGAACGAAATTCAGATCGGGGGAGATCTTATAATTCGAATTAAAAGATTCTTCGTTTCCCGCCCAAACGCTAGTAGAAATCATCGTAAAAACTACTAGCATCAATTGAACAAACAAATTTTTCATTTTCATTTTCTGAAGGTTTTAAATTGTTATTTCTGGTTTTCTTGAATTGAACAGTGCAA
>CAILJH010000121.1 GCA_903834475.1 uncultured Prolixibacteraceae bacterium
GCACCAAAATCAAGAATCGGACCTTTTTTCTCCCAGTTCACCAGATCTTTGCTCACTGCCAGGCAGCTGAGCCAGCCTTTGGTTCCGGCTCCATCGTAATGCATGTAATAAGTGCCGTCAGCCTCAAATGCCCATATATCCCGGGCACCCAGATAATCGCAACTATCCGGTCCGTTACCATACCGAAGTACAATTCCCTGATCTTTGGCATCCATTCTCAATGTAGTGAATGGCCGGCCATCTTTGTATTTCTGCGGTTTTGCCGACAACACCGACAAGAAAAAAATCAGCAAAAACAGGGCAATTCTTGAATTCATAGTTTGTAGTTTTACATTTGATCTTCTTATTGAACTTCATTTTTGGAGACCGATTCATTTACATCCGAAATGAGGTTAACGCATTACTCAGCTTCATCTCGCGGACTTTCAATGCGTTTGATTCGTTTACCCAGGGCGACATTCCTTCGTCATTTGCCCTGGGCTATTGTTATAAAACCCTTTTTGGGTTAGAAACAACCACTATCAATGATAATCAACTGCATCCCAATAATTGCTTTAATGCTTGTTAGGGCAATATATTCAAGGACTATTTATTGTCCAAAATCAATTTTCAACAGTAAATGAATATTTTCCAGAACCTACTTTCACTATTTTACGTCCATTTTCTTCACCGATTATCTGAATATTTTTTGCTCCTGAAATGTCTTTTCCATCTTCCTTTACAACTGATCCGGAATTAACTGGAATGTAAATTAGCGCAGTTGAATTAGCAGGAATGGCCACATTCATTTTAACTGAAGTTCCAGACTTTTCCCATTCTGAGCGGATTTCACCGTAGGAAGATTGGTAGCTGGCTTTTGCCCAGCTGAGGTCGCCCACCATTTCGGGTTTGATTACAATTTCCTTGTAGGCCACCGATTTTTCGGTCTGACTGATGCCTCCCAATCCGGCATAAAACCAGTCCATCAGATGACCCAGCATCAGGTGATTATTCGAAACATTTTCCAGAGCAGGCCAAGATTCGGTCAATGCAGTAGCACCTTTTTTCAGTTGGAAACCATATCCGGGGACATCGTCGCGGGCATTCATTTCGTAGAGCAATTGTGATTTTCCGCCGTTTGTCAAAGCTTCTACCAAATAGCGAAACCCAACATCGCCGGCAGTCAATGGTTTTCCCTGTGCACGAATCGAATCTTCGAGGTTCTGCATCACTTTTGTTTTGTATTGCTCTTCGATAAGGCCGACGCACCAAGGCATCGACATCGCCGTTTGGCTTCCGGTTGAAATTACTCCGGTTTTGGAATTAAAGAATTTGGCGTTGAAAGCAGTTTTTATTTCTCCAGCCCAAGTAGAAAGACGTTTCTGCTCATCAGTCTTTTTCAGAACTGTAGCCATTTCAGACAGGAGTTTCACATCGTAATAATAGATTGAAGTTGCCGTCAGCGCTTTCGGAGTCAACTGCGCTTCGCCAGGCTGTTTCGGTCCGTAATCGAACCAGTCGCCCAAACCATGCGACACGATTTGATGATCGGATTTGCTTTTCAGGTATTCGGCATAACGAACCAGCATGGGCCAGGCTTTTTCCATCACCGAAACATCTCCGTACCACTTATAAATCAGCCAGGGTAGAATCACCGAGGCGCTTCCCCATTCGGGCGAATCACGAAAACCGCCTCCAAAGGGAACATATTCCGGAGCAATATCAGGAACCAAACCATCTTCCAATTGGGCTTCCTTCATGTCATTCACCTGCTTGCTGTAAAGCTGATAGATGTCGAAATTGAAATGCACCGAGCTGCCCATCAGGAAAGTCTGTTCAAGCCAGCCCAGCTTTTCGCGGTGCGGACAATCGGTGAGTACACTTTGCAGATTGCTTTTAATTCCCCAGTTGATGAGGTTAAAAGTTCGGTTGAACAACTCATTTGAACAGGAAAAGGTTCCGGTTGACGGACTTGAATTCCGGTTATGCAACAATTTCAGACCGAGAATTTGTGCCGTTTCGCCGTTGGTCTTTTCTGAAGCAGGGACCGCACCTTCAACTTTCACATACCGAAATCCATAATAGGTAAATCGTGGACGCCAGGTTTCTTCGCCATCGCCCTTCAGCGTGTATGAAAGAGAATAGGGAGAACCCGATGCCGACTGATTAGGCTGATTCTCTTTAGTTATCAATTCAGATGGAATCAGGCGCACGATCTGACCTTTTTTTCCTTTCACTTTCAGTTCAACAATTCCGGAA